>CAIOSL010000078.1 GCA_903861015.1 uncultured bacterium | reverse complement strand
TGGTTCTTGGCCAGTTACTTCCAATAACTGGTTGAGAGTGTTTTGGAGCGAGTCGGCGTCGTAGCTGCTGGACGCTAGGGCTGCCAGCGAAGTTTGCAACAATTGGGTCAGTTCGGTTTTTGGCAGCGCTGCCAAAAACTTGTGTTCGTTGATCATCGCCAAATTAATGGCTGGTTCTTCAAAGAAATACGAGGTTAACATGGTCAGATCAGACAGGGTTTTGAGGCGATCCTGGACTAGGGCCAGAACACGTTTTTTGGTTGCGTCGTCGGCTGACGCAGCCGATTCAGGCCAAAATGGCGCCGAGCGAGCATACAGTTCGTCCAGGCTGAGGCGGCGCATCCATTGGCCGTTCAGCCAAAGCAGGCGCTTTTCGTCAAAGCGGGCTGGGCTTTTTTGGACACGATCCAGCGAGAATTTGGCGATCAGTTCGTCGCGCGAGAAAATCTCTTGCTCGGTGCCGTCGTTCCAGCCCAGGGTAGCTAGGAAGTTCATCATGGCTTCGGGCAGATAGCCGTCGCGGTCGTATTCCAAAATATCTTTGGCGCCGTCGCGTTTGCCCAACTTCTTTTTGCCATCGATCGCCATAACATATGGCAAAGTGGCTAAAATTGGACGCTGAATGCCCAGGGCCTCGTAGAGGTTGAGGAATTTTGGCGTCGAGCTGATAAATTCTTGGCTGCGGAGCACATGGGTGACTTCCATGATCATATCGTCGATAATGTGGCAAAAGTTGTAGGTCGGATAACCATCGGATTTGATCAAAATAAAATCGTCGATGGCTTCGGGGCCGGTCGACAATTCGCCCATCACCGCATCGGTCCATTTGTATGACTTTGGATCGGATTTAAAGCGCAGTGGCTGGCTGCCATCCCAGGTTGGTGGGTTTTCGGGGCGATAGTCGCGGTACAAGAAAGGCTTTTTGTTGGCAACGGCGATAGCCCGGAATTCTTCGAGCTGGTCCTTGGTATAGGGGTCGGCGTAGGCGCGACCGTCGGCGACTAGCCTCTCGGCCCATTTTTTGTAAATATCTAGGCGACCAGATTGAGTGTAGGGTGCATGTGGGCCGCCGACCTCAACGCCTTCTTGCCACTGAAGCCCCAGCCAGCGCAGGCTGCGCATAATATGGTCAACACTGCCCTGCACTTCGCGGGCTTTGTCGGTGTCTTCGATGCGCAAAATAAAGGTACCCTGGTTTTGTTGGGCGACCAACCAGGCAAAAAGTGCCGTTCGGACACCACCGACGTGGATAAAACCGGTTGGGCTGGGCGCAAAACGAGTACGAATCTGGGTTGAAGTGTTAGTATCTGTCATAATTATTTTTATTATAACAGATAGCAGCACTGTTGGTTAGAACGATTTAAACAACTATTCGTCGGATGTTTTCGGTAATATTTGTCACTAATTGATAATTAAATAGTTTATGGTTTTTGCATATATTAGCGACCGAGTTAATTTGACCAGGTTGGTTGCTGATGATTGTTACTTCGTCGCCCACTGTTAATTTGGACTTGGTCAGGTCGATCATCGTATGGTTCATGCAGATTCGGCCAACTATTGGCAGCACCAAATCGCCACTGGTGGTCAGGCCGCAATTGCTTAGCTCTCGCGGGACACCCTCGTAATAACCGAGCGGTAACACGCCAATGCGCATTGGTTTTTTGGCGGTAAAGATACCGTTATAGCTGACTTTGTCACCTGACTTTAGGTCGATGGTTTTGATAATCGTGCTTTTCATCTCCATGACTGGGCGCAATTGGTTCAATGCCGATGAATTTGGGTTCGATTGGTCAAGCGGGCTCAGCCCGTACAATCCGATTCCCAGGCGCATAGCGTTAGCGTATTGGCTGGCAGCGACCAACGATCCGGCGGTTTGGGCGACATGAATGTATTTTGGGCTAAAGCCCTGATTGACGATTTGTTGCGTTAACGAATCAAACAGGTCAACTTGCTTTTCGGTAAACGACGTATCGTCATTGTCGGCGTCGGCCAAATGGGTCATAACACCTTCCAGATTGACTTTGGGGTACTGCTTTAGGATTTTTAGATATTGGTCTAATTCGTCTGGCGTCAGGCCAAGGCGGTTCATGCCAGTGTTGAGCTCGATGTGGATGTTAACTGGCCTGTCTAGGGTGGCAATGGCCTTTAGGCTGTCGACATCTTGGATGACGAACGAGCATCGATTAGTGTCGATTAATGTGTAATTTTCGGGCCTGATGTAGCCCATTACCAATATCTTGTGTTTGGTAATGTTTTTGATTTTGGCGGCTTCAAAGTAGCCGTCGACAGCCAACAGATCGCATTTGACCGAATTTAGAATTTGGGCAACCTGGGTAATGCCGTGGCCGTAGGCGTTGGACTTCAGGACCGGTATGATACTGTAATTTGGATTATTTTTTTGAAAATATAAATAATTGCTGAGTAAGGTTTGGCGATTTATTTCGAGGCGATTTAAGGGTATAAACTTGTTGGGCGAGAAATGCTTAACAATCTTTTTGATATATCGCTTGACCATAAAAATAATTGTGCGCTAGAGGAAGTTATTAAAGGCTGGTGGCGATGCGGCGGATTTGGTCGCCGGTCAGGGGTGCGTCACCAGTGATGGTGTACAGAATTCCACCATTAACCCAGGCGGCGTTGCCACCGTAGCTGTAGATTGTCAGGCCGCGCTCTTCGGTGGTGATAAAGCTGTTTTTGGAATCTTTGACAACTTGGTTTTTGACAGCGGTCGAGTCCCAAGTGCTTTTGGATTGTTTGATGACAAATTGGCTGTTGTTGGTATTTGATTTAAACGTCAACGAAACCTGGCCTTCGCCAGAGGTGACCGGCCCACTGATGCTGTAGCCATCGGGGCGATATTCAGGGTAAGTGGCGTTAATTCCGGCTTGGGCGTTGGCTACATTGATGGCCAAGCTGGGTGTATTAAGATAAACAAAGAACGCCAACACGGCCAACATAACAACGGCGATAATAATTGCAACTATTTTAACCAGGCGGATGCGATGCTTGGTCTTGTCCTGGCTGATTGATTGGTGAGCCGAAATTTGGCTGAGGGCCTCGGCGATGGCTTGCTCTTTGATGTCTTTTGGGGTTTTGACGGCTGGTGGCTGAACGGCGACTGCCCGAACTGCTTCAACCTTGGCGGCGATTGGATGACGATTCAAACTGATATTGGCAGCGGGTTTAGGCGCAGAAACGGTTTTGGGTGGTTGGACGGCTGGCGCCGAGTTAAAACGACTGATGCTGTTGCTGCGGGCGATATCCATGTTGCGGCCGGTTTTGCGCGCTGGCTGATTGGCGATAGCGGTTGGTTTTTTGATCGCGCCTCGGTGGAGGGTTTGGGATTTTTGAGTCGAAGCGTGAATAACAGCAGCGCTGTTGGGTTGACGCGTGGCGTTATTGGGTCGGCTCAGGGCACCGGCCTTAAACATAGGGGGTCGGGACATACTGTCGATTTTTTGGCCATTCATAGCAATGATTTTGTCGTTTTTCATTTTTATACCCCTAGTAGGTTAGTTTACCCCATGCTTTATTTAACATGCGTAATATCACTATATTATGTATATTTTATGGATTTTACAAGACACCAGTTAATAAATTGGCATAACTTGGTATAATTAGTTTTAACAACTATGTATAAATGGTTTAAAAAATACAAAGAACCGATTCGACTTACCTTTGTTTATATTCTGATGACTTTGGCGGTGATTACGATTGTGACTTTCGTGGTGTTTTTTGTGATGGGTTATCGGTTTAATTTGGACGATGGTCGAATCGAGCAATATGCCTTTTTGCAATTTAACACTAGCCCGACCGGAGCAACCGTAACGGTGGATGGCCACGAGATTAGTTCAAAAACGCCGACCAAGACCGAACTGCATGCTGGGTCGCATCAGGTTACGATGAGCCGTGACGGCTACGAGCCCTGGACCAAGACTGTTGATGCCAAGGCGGGTGTCATAAGCTGGTTAAATTACGGGCTGTTAATACCTAATCAGTTGAATGTCGAAACAATTGCAAGCTATGACGCTGTGGCGGCCTCGCTCGCCTCGCCCGACAATCGATCAATTTTGATTCAGTCCAAGACTAACTCGCCTATCTTTACGTTAATCGGCATCAATTCTGACCCGATCAAATCAACCAATATGGTTATAGCTGGCAGCAATTACAGCCAGGCTGGCGTGGCCGGTGTTGACCACGGTTTTGAGATTATAAAATGGGATGATAATGGTCGCTATGTACTGATCAAGCACGCCTACGGCGCCAAGTCCGAGTGGCTGGTTTTGGATACGCAGGACGCGACTTTGACCAAAAATATTACCAAGTTGTTAAACATTACGATTAATGACATCAGCTTTGCCGGCACTGGCGGCAATAATTTCTACGCTCTTGACGGTTCGGGCGATGTCCGTCGAATTGATTTGGCGGCCGGTACGATCTCTAAACCACTGGTTAGTGGTGTGATTAACTTCACGGTTTATAAGGATAGTATTTTGGCTTACGTCGCAACCGATCCGGCTGGCTCGGGCAAACAAATTGCCGGTATTTATCGAGATGGCGACGCCAGCGGACACACATTGCGCACAGCCACAACGTCTGACTCCAGGTTGCAAATCGCTACCACGCATTATTTCAAAGATAATTACGTTGCTATTGCCGAGGGCAAGAATATCGATATTTTAAGTGGTAATTACCCAACTAACTCAACCGACAGTGGCACGAGTATGAAGACGGTTGCCAGTTATAGTGTTGCCGGTGACGTCGCAAACCTTTCATTCAGCCCAACCGGCGAATACGTTTTGGTGCGATCGGGGGCGTATTTGGCGACTTATGACCTGGAATACAATAATTTCAAAGAACTAACAATTGATGGGGGCGCCAGTGCGCAGATAAAGTGGCTCGACAACAATTATCTTTGGTCGGATGCCGGCGGTAATTTGTCGATGTTTGAATTCGACGGCGCTAACAAGCATGTCATTGACAGCATAGCTGCTGGCCAGGCCGCTGCCCTAACCGATGATGCAAAATACATTTATAGTATTGGCCAAAGTGGCAGCGGTTATCAACTGCAACGCGTTCGGATACTTAACTAAGGCCTAGTTAGCGCCAAATAGCTTTTCGATAAAGCTTGGTGAATTACCAGGGATTACAGTGGTTTCGGTGCTGTTGCTGGTTGGCGCCGCCAGTGATGCATTGGGGTCGGGGCTGATTTGCTCGGCGGTAACCAACAGTCGATTAGTCGAAGTACCGATTGGTGTGCAAGTTAAAAGGGTTAAGATTGGTTTGGTGGTTGGATAAACCAGTTTACTGACGTCGGTTGGTTTAACCACCTCTTTTTTAGTCACGCTGTAAGTATAGCGAACCGAATTGTAGTTGGCGTAGATTGTGTCGCCAACATTTAATTTGTCAAGCTGAACAAAGATAAATTTGTAATCGCCAGATTCAAACAAATCGTTGCTGCTGTGGCCGGCAATGACGGTGTTGCCGATCTGGCCGGGGTGACTGTTGGCGCCCGGAATAGCAAAATGTGCGACGCCACTGGCCATGGCGGTCATCTGGGAATTGTAGTCGTTGCCAATATCGTAGGCTACTGGCACATCGACGTTAATCTTGGGAATGATTAATTTGGGCTCGGGGCCGACTTTGATATTGGTGCTGGGGCTGATAATTATATTTTGCGCGTCAATATTACCTGGGCTGACATAGGCCAGGACATTAGAGATAAATATAGTGTTATATTGCAAAAACAGCAGAATTATAACGGCGATCAGGCCCGAGATTATCGGTATAAAATGGCGACTGCTGGTGACTTTTGTGGCAGATTGCTGAACCTTGCCGATCAATCGGGTGTGCAGGTCGTGCAAAGCTTCTTCGGCGGAGATTGGTTCGGTTGACGCGGTATCGTTTTGGCCAAAAATCGGCTTGGCTTCGGTGGTCGGCAAAGTGCCGGCTTGGGTGGCGACCAGATTGCGCTCCTGAGCTAGCTTTAAGTGGTGTTTGTAATAACCTTCGTAATATTTTTGGTAGTACTCTTGCCAGGCCGTATGGTATTTTTGCCATTGTTCGGTCGATGGCTGCGGGTTTTCAGTGTGATGGCGTCTATATGGCTCGGCCAGGCTGTCGGCAGTAGTGGCTGCGGTCGACTCGGCGGTTTCTTGCTTGGTATAGATATTGTCGATTTGAGTGCGAATTACGCCAGCGGCCGCCTCGTTAGTTTGCAGATATGGCCGCTCTTTTTTGGCAGCCAAAACTGGCCGCTGTGGTAACAGTGGCTGCCCACTTCGACTGTTATCTGGCTGATCTGGCTTCATTCGTTATAGATTCCTGATGTGATCTATTGTACAATAAATCAGTAGTTAAGCCTATGAGCATAAGAATTATAGGTGTTGGGATATTTACCAACGATTGATTTGGCTGTATAATACTGACTGATCAAGTGTAATTTTAAAAATTTAAACTGTTTGTTGGGCGGATGGCGGAATGGTAGACGCGTCAGACTCAAAATCTGGTGTTCGTAAGATCGTGGGGGTTCAAGTCCCCCTCTGCCCACCAAACAGTATAAATTTTATAGCAAGCTAGTTGTGACGCTTTCGAGCGGCTTGTTGACGTTCCACAGCCAATATGTGGCGGCGCGGGCGGCGGTAATTCCGCGCCAAATTTGCATTGGATTGTCCCACGGAGTGGTGGTTACTTGCCCACTACTGGCGACGACCATGGTGTTGTTGTGTAGTACGGCGATGGTGATCGGGTAAGTAATTGTGAATTTATGTAGTGCCTCGACCAGATTGTTCAGCTGCATGCTAAAAGTTAAAACTTTTGGATAATAAACATACTGAAACAGTTTTTGGATTTGAGCAAACGACGCTACCAGTAGCGTGTTTGGCCGTTCGACCAAGGCCTGCGAGCTGTTTTTGACCAGATCAATCGCGTCGCGCGTAATAACCAACGGTCCCCGATAAACTCTAATAAAATCTTCGTACAAAATCGCTGTTTCACTGTTGCGCCCAGCATCGCCCGCCATTAAAATGCCGCTTGACCAGGCTGCCAGGGCTTGAAGCTCGGCTGTGGCCTCACGGGACAATCCACCGGACGGATTGGTTGTTCCGTAAACAACCTCGACTATGCTGGTTGGCAGGTTTTTTTTGAGCATATCTGGCAGTAGTACTCTGGCTTGGCCCACCCCAGTTGACAGTGCCGTCTGGTAGCTTTCGGCAACCCCGGCAAAGCCCAGGCTGTTGCCGCCGATAATCCCCAATCTACCGGCCTGCGCCCGTTGTTCGGGTTTGGACCATTCGATATCCGGAAAAAGCGGTTTGTTGTCGGTTTGGTTGCGCCAGTAAGAGTGCTGCATTAACAAGCCTTTACCGTCAAATAATATTGGTTCATAGGTCAATTTCGATACTGACCGGACAGTGGTCCGACCCCAGGACGTCAGGATGAATTTGGGCGTTTTTGACGTTTTTGGCGATGCCACGACTGGCCAGCCAATAATCAATCCGCCAACCAACATTGCGTGCCCGGGCGTTGGCCCAGTGTGACCACCAGCTAAAAGCATCGGTTTTGGTCGGGTTGAGTGCGCGGTAGGTGTCGGTATAGCCGGCCGCCTCAAAAGCGTCAAAACCAGATCGTTCCTCATTGGTAAAACCGTGTTTGCCAACGTTGGCTTTGGGGTTAGATAGATCGATCTCGTTATGAGCAACATTTAGGTCCCCGCAAAACAAGACGGGTTTGGATTTTTCTAGTTCTTGGAGGTGTTCCAAAAATGCCGGATCCCATTGTTGGTGGCGCAAACCTAGTCGGGACAGATCTTCTTTGGTGTTGGGTGTGTAAACCGTAACAACCCAAAATTTGTCAAATTCGGCCGATATGACGCGACCTTCGCGGGCAGGATCGCCATAACTATCACCTGCCAAATTGTATTTGGCGGCAATGGCATCGGCAAATCCGTTAATAACCGACAATGGTTTTATTTTGCTAAAAATCACTGTGCCGCTGTAGCCGGCTTTGTCGGCGCTATTCCAATACTCCTCATAATCTGGCAGGTCGATGACGGCTTGGCCCTGTTTGGCCTTGGTTTCTTGCAAGCACAAAATATCAGGCTGATGTTCGGCCATAAATTTTTGAAAAGTGCCCTTGTTAATAACGGCACGGATTCCATTAACGTTCCACGAATATAGTTTCATGCCAGTTTTTTCTCGAGGAAGCCGATGCGATTTTCATGAAATTTGATAGTTTCGTCTTGTTCGGCTTGGTGCTGCTCGATCGCTACGGTTCTTTTTTTATTTGGCACTAGCTCTTCGAATATGGCCTGTATAGTATCGTCAGTTTCTTCATGCAATACTTCCAGTCGGCGGACGTCCGCTTTTAGCTCACTTACGTCTACCTTTAGCTCACCTACGTCCACCTTTAGCTCACCTACATCTATTTTTAATGTATTGACATCAGTCTGTAATTCACCTACAGCTGTTTTCAAACCGGCCACATCGTCTTTGAGGCCTGTAACGTCATTTTTCAAACCGGCCACATCGTCTTTGAGGTTAGAAACATCTGTCTTTAGGCCCGAGACGTCGTTCTTTAGATCTGCAACATCGTCTTTTAGGCCCGAGAAGTCGTTCTTTAGGCCTGAAACGTCTGTCTTGACCCCATTAATATCAATTCTAAGCGCTCCCACCTCAGTAATTAGGCTGTCGAGTTTACCTAAAACATTGATCGTAAGGTCATCTTGCTTCATACGACTATTATATCATTTCGTCGCGTGATAAATTACGCGTTTTTGATGGCGCGTTGGACGTCGCGCTCTTGGTCGCGGCGTTTTAGGGTTTCGCGTTTGTCGTAGTTTTTTTTGCCTTTGCCTAGGGCGATGACTAATTTAATAAAGCGACCGTTAGTTAAAAGTTTGGTCGGTACGATTGACATGCCGGCATGTTTGCGCGCCTCGAGGTCGTCGATTTGTTTGCGTTTGGCCAAAAGTTTGCGCGGTGAGGTGTCGATCGAACGGGCGCCAACGACGCCGCGTTGATTTAATCGGAGGCTAAAACTAGAGTTATTTAGCCATAATTCGTGGTCGCGAATAGTCACAAACGACCCCTTTAACTGAACGTGACCATCGCGGGCGGCGCGAGTCTCGGGGCCAGTTAGGGCGATGCCAACCACCAGGTCTTCTTCGAGGGCATAGTCAAACGATGCACGACGGTTCGTGATGACGGGTGGTTTTTTGCTTTTTGCTTTTTTGGCCATAATATTAACTATTGTAACAGAGAGTGTGGCTAACATAAATCGATAGAATGCCATAACCGGAACCTATGTTATAATATCCAACATATGAAGATACTAATTGCGTCGGACCTGCATTGGCCGACAATCAACGGAGTAGCAACATTTAGTCGAAATCTGGCCCAAGGGCTGGCGGCACATGGTCACGAAGTACTGGTAATTGCACCCAGCCAAACTGGCAAAAAATATAAAGAGGTCGACGTTAATCATACGGTCGCCAGGACGGTGTCGGTCCCCTTTCCGTTTTACCAAAACTTTAAGATCTCGATAACACCTTATCGCGAAGTCAAAAAAATCATTGACGAGTTTCAGCCAGATGTAATTCACATTCAAATGTTGATGATGATCGGCCAAGCGGCCATGAAATATGGCAACAAGATGGACATACCAATTGTCAGCACTAATCACGCAATGCCCGAAAACCTTATGGACAATCTGCGGCTTTTGGCACCAGTTGCCCGGCCGATTAATTACATGTTAAAGCGTTACGGCGCCAGGTTTCATTCCAAGGCCGATTACGTTACTCTGCCAACTCAGGCAGCGATCGAAATGTTTGGATCGGCGATCGATAAGGTTAGCGCCCCAGTTGAGGCGGTATCAAACGGTATCAACCTCAGTCGTTTCAAATCTACTCCGCCAAGCCCTGACACGATCAAACGCTACCGCTTGCCAACCGATCGGCCAATAATTACCTATATTGGTCGTGTTGATGCCGAAAAGCACATATGGGTGCTGATTGATGCATTTAATAAAATCCTCAAGACCACCCCTTCTCATCTGTTAATTGTTGGCGACGGTACTGATATCGAAAATCTGCGCGAATTAGTCGATAAGTACGATATTGCCCAAAACGTGACCTTTGCTGGCCGAGTTAGTGACGAAGATATTGTCGAACTGCATAAAGTCGGTACGGTGTACTGCATGCCGTCACCTGCCGAGTTACAGAGCATTGCGACTCTCGAGGCAATGGCCAGCGGACAGCCGATTGTGGCGGTTGACGCCGGGGCGCTGCGCGAACTGTGTCAAGATCAACACAATGGATATTTGTGTGACCAAGACGACGAACAAGCGATTGCGGATGGTTTGCAAAAGATCATTACCGATCCTAAACTCCGTAAAAAGTTTAGTGACGAAAGTTTGGCGATTGCTGGTACTCACGACCTCGAAAACACCTTGCAGCGCTTTGAAGCGATCTATCAGAGCCTGGTCAAGCAATAAACCGTTTGATAGCGCCAGCAACTGCGGCCGGCGTCTCGTAGTGAGTCAAGTGCCCGACGTTTTTAATAACCTCGAGTTTAGAATTTGTAAACATGTCATTTAACTGACGTTGTTTGTCGAGTGGCGTAATATCGTCGATGTCACCGGCAATCAACAATGTCGGTGTGGTTATTAGTCGGGCTACGTCGCAGACAGTGGCTTTAACAGAGGCGCTAAAGGCCTCGGCGACCACTTGCCTGTTGGCAAACGAACTGAAGTGTTGCAGGTGCTGGTCGTGAACATAGGCCCGAATATCCTTGTCTTTACTCTTGGCCATGGCGTTACTCATAATCATGACGATTGGTCTAGCGGACAGTAATTTAATAGCCAGCTTTTCGGGCAGTTGGCGCCCCAGCCAGTAATAAACCAGCGCTAATCGGGTTAAAAATGCCTGCGGGCCTTCCAGAGCTGGCGAGCCGATTGGGTTAACCAGAATTAACTTTTGGATGGTACCAGGGTATTTGCTGGCGTAATAAGCGGTTATGATGCTGCCAAACGAGTGTCCCAACAAAATCGGGGTGGTTGTTAGGGCCAGGTTATCAATAAAATTTTTGAGCCAGTCGACGTAATTATCAATCGAATGCTCGACGGTCAGGGGTTGGGTTTGGCCAAAGCCTGGCAAATCCGGCACGATCAGTCGGTATTCTGGCAGATTCTTGGCGATCAAATCCATTCCGTGATGCGTGCCGCGAAACCCATGAACCATGATTATTGTTGGCAGTTCGGGCTTATCGCTGTGAACGTAATAGGCTGTTTGGTTTTGTTGGCGGTGAATACTCATTAAAATTTAGTATAACATTATCAGTTCGGATAGATAATTTACCTCTGTTATGATACAATATCCCAAATGATTGCCGATATTAGAGTTACCGAGAAAAGCTTTGGCGCCAAGGTGTTAATGAAAAACATCAAGTTTAGTATTGATGATGGCGAAAAAGTTGGCGTGGTTGGGCGTAACGGTGTTGGCAAATCGACCTTGTTTGGTATTTTGACTGGCAGCGACAAAGATTTTACCGGCGAAATTATTTTTAAACGCGGTGTTGTGGTGGTGTCGACCGCTCAGGAACACCACGATATGGGCGATACGACGGTGTTGCAATATGTTCTAGCCGGTTTGCCAGAATACCCTGAACTCAGCCATATTATCGAAACCTATCCTGACAAAATGGGCGAAGACATGAAACTGATCGACGAATACACCCAGGCTTTGATGCGGTTTGACGACAAGGGTTTTTACCAGATTGAAGAAAAAATCGAGCGCGAGCTGGATAATTTTCAGTTATCAGGCATTGCCCATCGCAGGTTCGCCAGCCTGTCGGGTGGTCAAAAGCGCCTAGTCGAGGTTGTCAAGGTGATGCATAGCGATGCCGATTTGGCACTGGTGGACGAGCCGACTAACCACATGGACTATGTCGCCAAAGCTCAATACGTCGAGTGGATGAAGAACGCCCCCGAGGCGATGTTGGTGATTACCCACGACCGCGATGTCTTGAACGAGGTTGATCGAATTATCGAGCTAAAGGACGGCGAGAACGCCAGTTATAAGGGTAATTATGACGCATACCTAAAGCAAAATGCTGTCAGTACAGGTACTCGAATGAACGACTTCGAGATGATCGAAAAGCGAATTGTTAATTTAAAGCAAAAAGTGATTGACTACCAGCGCTTAAAAGAAAAATCACGCAATCCGGGTACGATCCAAAAGTTTAAACGCCTCGAAAACAACTCACGCGAAGAATTAGCCGAGTTGCAAGCCAAAGAAAAACCATCGTTTTGGATCGATAAAGAATCGGCCGCTAATTTGAATTACAAGGTGGCGGCGCAATATGACAAGTTCAAAGCCAAAAACATCCATATGAACATTAGGAACGAAGAATCGCGCAGCAAGCATGTGTTGTTGACGGCGCGCGATGTGTCGCTGGGATACGACAAACCACTATTTAAAGGTATTAATATTGACCTACGCGAGGGTGAAGCCCTGGAGTTTCGTGGCCGCAACGGTAGCGGCAAAACGACTTTGATCAAGGCGATTTTGGGCGATACAACTCCTACCCTGTTTGCCGGCGAGTTGACTTTGGGCAAACACATCCGGATTGGGGTTTACGAACAAGAAGTTTCGCCAACCTATTTTGATCTGACGCTAGAAGAAGCGATCGAGCGGATGTATTTGGACCGCAAGTTGTCGATATCGGTGACTAAAGTGCGCAATTTGATGAGCGATTATTTGTTTACCGAAAGTGACGGCAAGACGCCGATCGCGCGGTTGTCGGGTGGTCAAAAAGCCAGGTTTCAGTTGATTACAATGCTAGCTAACGAGCCGCAGCTTTTGATTTTGGACGAGCCTACCAACCACCTTGATTTGCCAAGTATCGAAGAGCTCGAAACCGCCCTGGCCAAATACACTGGCGCGGTGGTTTATGTCAGTCACGACGGCTATTTCCGCAGTGCTTTGGGCGGCGAAGTCTTGCAGATTGGCTGACGTTTAGCAGTCACGCTTATGCTATAATTGGCGTATGAATTATCGCCGTCATAGAGGGTTTGCGTTGCCGACTGTGCTTATTGCATCGATCGTCATGCTGACGGTTCTGTTGGTGGCGGTGACTTCGACGGCGGCAATCCGCACGTCAATGAATCAGCAATTTTATAACCAGTTGTCGCTTACGGCAACCGATGCTGGCGTGGCTTATGCCAAATCGTGTTTATCAAATAACAATGGCGTGCCACAGTGGTCCGACGCCCATCCGCTGATGCCAAATACCGATTGTACCGGTACGCAAATTGGTGGTTTTAGCTGTCCTTCGGGTACAACCGACAGTCGCTGTTTTGTATCGATCAATAATGGCGTGGCGTCGTCATTTTCGATCGGTATGCCCCAGGTTGATGGCAACGGTATAGCCAAAAACGTCAACGTCTACGGGGCCGTACAGTTACTGCGCACATCTGATGGTAGCGTCTGGCGGCAATATTCCCAAAGTGCCGTGACTAGTGTTAATAACCCGACGGTTAGTATGTTGGTGGTAGGCGGTGGTGGCGGTGGTGCTAACACCGGATCGGGCGGCGGCGGCGGCGGTTATGTCTTTAACCCGTCGTTTGCAGTGACGTCCCAGTCATATGTGGTTAATGTTGGCAGTGGCGGATCTGGTGGCAGTGGCTGTAATGGTTGCAATGGCAGTAATGGCCAAAGTTCGTATGTTGCGGCCGAAGGCTCGCCAACCTATGGCTCGTCGGCCGCTTACGCCGGCAAAAGTTGCTACTCGTTAAAGCTAGACGGTATATCGACCGATGGCGTTTACTGGATTGACCCCGACGGCGCTGGGGCAAATACCCCATTCCAGGTCTATTGTGATATGACATATGACGGTGGCGGTTGGACGATGATGTTAAAGGCAACCCGCGGCAATACCTTTAACTACGATTCAAATTATTGGACAACTAATAACACTCTCAACCCGAACGACTTGACTTTGAATGATGCCGATGCCAAATATCGATCATTCAACGAGTCGACTGTTACTGACATTATGGCGCGCTGGCCGGATATGAGCGGTATTAGATGGTTGCACGACAACGCTTGGGCCAGCCGTACGCCACTGACTGGTTTTAATGAGTTTCGTAACTGGGGTAATCACACATCTTCGCCATATTTCTTTTATGGCGGCACAGCAACCTACTTTAGTGCGCAAGCAGTTCAGGCTGGCCCTCCTGGCCCATCGGCTTGGGGCACTAAGTTAGGCGATCTGGGTGGTGTGGCATCGGGTGCTCGTTGGGGTTTTAGGTTTAATGAAAACGGTCCTGGCGATTGGAATTCCGACGATGTCGGTGGTGGTATTGGTGTCAGATCAGCCGCCAATGGCGCATGGAGTTATAGTGCCGGTGACTGGTATAGCTGTTGTGGTACGGCTGGCATGAATCGTTCGGCCCGGGTCGAGGTTTATGGTCGCAATATCAGCGATACGGCCGATAATTCGGCAATTATTTTAGCTCTTGGTGGTGGCGCTGGTGCGTCCCACGGTGGTTTTTATGGCTTTGGTGGCGGATCTGGTGGCGGTGCGCCGATTAATATCGGTTACCCAACAGGCGCTGGTGGTGTCAGTATGAGTAGTCAGGGTAATGCAGGCGGTGCGGGTTATGTTGAAGGCAGTTGGATTGGCGGCGCGGGTGGTGGTGGTGGCGCCGGTAGTGCCGGGTCGGCCGGATCTAACTCGACCGGCAGCGGCGATGGCGGTATGGGTCTGCCTAATTCGATATCTGGCACGCTAACGTATTACGCTGGCGGTGGCGGTGGCGGCGAAGTTAGCGGTAGCTATACTGGTCGTGGTGGCGTGGGTGGCGGTGGCGATGCTGTCGTTAACGGCGCTGGCAACACCGGCTGGTCGGGTGTTGGTGGAGGCGGTGCCGGCGGATCATATAATTCAGGTGTATATAATAACGGAGGCACCGGCGGTTCGGGTGTGGTTATTATTTCCTATCCTACAGGTTCATTAACGGCCACCGGTGGTACGGTGACGACGGTTGGCAACAATACGGTCCATACTTTTACGACCAGCGGAACATTTGCAGTTATCCCAAACACGTCATCGATTAAAGTATTGGTTGTTGGCGCCGGCGGCTCGGGTGGCGGATCAAGCGGTACTAGCGTTGCAGGCGGTGGTGGTGCAGGCGGTGGCGTTATTTATAGCAGCTCTTACGGTGTTACGGCTCGATCGTACGGTGTTATTGTTGGTGCTGGTGGCAACGGAGTCTCGGGCTTTAACCCCGGCAATAATGGCCAAGATTCGTCATTTGATAAATTGGTCGCCAAAGGCGGTGGTTATGGCGGTACCTGGACGATTGCGCCTTCGTCTGGCGGATCTGGTGGCGGCGCTGGCGAGAACGGTCAAGGCTTGGATAGCGCCGTTGGCACTAAAGGCCAAGGTAATAACGGTGGTAATGACTACGGCTATGACACTAATCCTAGTTCGGCCGGCGGTGGCGGCGGCGCGGGTGGTGTGGGTTATGACGCGACAAGTTTGTCAGTTGCTGGTAATGGTGGTGCCGGCCTAGGCTATTCTATATCTGGTAATTTGACATATTACGGCGGTGGCGGTGGTGGCGCCGGTAGTGTTACGGCTGGTACTGGCGGACAGGGTGGCGGTGGTGCGGGCAGTGGTGTTACTACTGGCACCGGAACAGCCGGATCTGCTAATACCGGCGGTGGCGGTGGCGGTTCGCTGACTAATGCTAACGAGGCGGCGCAGGCTGGTGGTGCTGGTGGATCGGGCATTGTCATTATTTCCTACCCTACTGGGTCAATAACGGCGACGGGTGGTACTATTACCTATACCGACCCTGACAACGCTAATCCGCGATCGACCACACCATATACGGGTGGTTATACAGTTCATACATTCACGTCTAGCGGTATTTTTATGATCGGTACACCGGTTCAGGCGTATGCCTGGGGTGGTGGTGGCGCCGGCGGTTCGCCGGGTGGTTGGAATTATGGTGCGGCTGGTGGCGCGGGTGGTGCCGCCCAGGGCACATTTGGCGTTGTCGCCGGAACAACCTATTCGGTCGTTGTTGGCGGCGGCGGTGTCGTCAACAGTTATAACGGCGGTTCGGTTGCCTGCGCGCCTGGTGGCGGTGGTTGCGCTTCGAATAATAATAGCGATAACCGTTATGGTAGCGGCGGTGGTGGCTATTCTGGTGTATTTATGTCTGCCTATACTTATCAAGCAAATGCATTGTTGATTGCCGGTGGCGGTGGCGGTGGCGGTAGTAGCCGAGCTGGCACTGGCAACGTTGGTGGCGCGGGTGGTGGCGCGGTCGGTCAAGACGGAACGGCCGCCTACGATGGCAAGACGGCCTATGCTGGCCATGGCGGTACACAATCGGGCGCAGGAGCTGACTCTAGCGCGGATTCAGCTAACGTTAGCGGTGGTCAGGGTGCACTGCAGGGCGGCAGACCAAGACTTAATAGCTATGGCGGCGCTGGTGGTGGTGGTTATTTTGGCGGCTCGGCCGGCGGCTATACCGAATCGAACACAATGGGTGGCGGTGGCGGCGGATCTTCATACTACAACCCACTTTTTGTCTCGTCGCCAGTATTAACCGGTGGCAATGGCACCACGGCTGGAGATTCGGGCAATTCATTGCGCGGTTCAGCTGGTAATGCCGGCGGCCCATCGGCTAATGGATCGTCTGGAGTTGTGGTGATTAAGTATCTAACCGGTTCACTTTCGGCTAGCGGTGGTACGATCACGACCAGTGGTGGGTATACTTATCACACGTTTACAAATTACGGTACATTTGTTATTAACCCAGCTGTTACGGTTTTGGGCGTGGCCGGTGGTGGCGGTGGCGGTGCTTTTGGCGGTGGTGGCGGTGGTGGCGGTATTTTCTATGCTACTTATTTGGCAAAAGGCTCGACTCAGGTGGTAGTTGGTGCCGGTGGTCAGGGCGACCAGTCGTATAACGGCGGTGGCCGGGGCGCTAATGGCAGCAATACATCATTTGGTAGCTTTGTTGCGGTCGGTGGCGGTGGCGGTGGTTCCAGGACTTGCGCCAGTGGTCCATGCATTGGCGTGTCTGGCGGTGGTGGCGGTAACGGCGGCGGCGGCAGTCCAGCTGATAGCGGCGCTGTCGGTATGCCGGGTCCAGCCCAGCCAGTCGAGCAGTTCGGTAAGCCCGGTGGTGTGGGTGGTAATTATGGCTGGGGTGGTGCTGGTGGTGGTGGTGCCGGGGGTATAGGCGGTTCTGCCTCGGTTAATAATGGTGGCAATGGTGGCCCTGGAATCGCCTTCTCGATATCGGGAGCGTCCGTGTACTACGCCGGCGGTGGCGGCGGCTGTGCTCATCAATCTGGCACGGTCGGCACGGGCGGACTGGGCGGTGGCGGTAACGGCAACAAGGATATTTCTGGCGGCAATGGTTATAACGGTACGTCCAACACTGGCGGCGGCGGTGGTGGCGGTGGCGCCGGAACGGGATATGTTGGTGGCAATGGTGGCTCGGGTATTGTCATCGTATCCTACCCTACCGGTTCAATTACGGCGACTGGCGGCAATACGATTGTTTATACCGATTCTAACAACGCCAACCCGAGCGGCACCCCTCAAGCCGGAGGTTATACTATAAGAATATTTACCATCAGCGGTGTCTTTACGGTTAACTAAAATCAAAAACGGCGCTTGGTTTGACGAGTTAAGTGCCATTTTAGGCATATATTGCACTGGTAAACTGACAGCTCGAGGAACGGCTGAATTAGCATTTGGTATTCAGCTGATTCTAAGGCGTTGCGTTCAGTCAAGAATTGGCGCTTGGTTTGACAATTGTCACTTGGCGTCGATCTGGTGATATATTTTAGTGGATTATTTCGTCGCGGAATATAGCTACCTATCTGTACAAAAAAATTATTCTTTGTTACAGTATACAGTATATGATATGGTCGCCTAAAATGAAAAGCAAGACGACGGGTTCGCAACATACCGCTGCGACAATGCTTTTTATGACCATTCTCGACACTACTTGGCGGATCTTTGTACCGATGATCGGCGGTACATTTGTTGGTATTGGGTTGGATCACCTGTTTAACATGGCGCCCACATGGACAATCGTTCTGATCTGTGTTAGCTTGGTAGTCAGTTTGGTCCTAATAATTCAACAATTTAAAAACCTAAGGAAGACACAATGAACCATTTTGCCGCCTTTGAATTACAAGTTGACATCGCTGCGCAAAAGATATTTTCGATCGGCGGTTTTGCGGTAACTAATGCTATGCTAACCGGGATTGTTGGGTTAATTGTTACTCTCTCGGTTTTGATCTATGTTGGTGCAATGGTAAAGAAGGGCAAATACAATCGTTTTGTCGGCATGATTCAATGGGTATTTGAGGGCTTGCTAAACCAAGCTTACGAGATTATTCCCGATCGCCTGCTAGCCCGCAAGGCTGCTCCTTTGTCGGTAACTATCTTTTTTTTGGTAATTTTTAACTATTGGCTGAGTGTCTTGCCGGGTCTAGACAGCATCAAGGTTAACGGCGTGGCTTTGCTGCGCAGCCCAACTGCCGACCTCAACTTTGTTTTGGGTCTAGCGATCGTAATTGTTATAACCGTACAGATATACGCCATCAGGCATATGGGTGTCATGGGCAATATCGGCCGTTATTTGCGTAATCCGTTCAAAGACCCAGTTGGTTCGTTTGAGGGCATCTTGGAATTGGTTGGCGAGTTCTCGCGCGGTGCTTCGCTGGCCCTGCGTCTGTTTGGCAATGCCTTTGCCGGCGAAACTTTGTTGGTGGTAATTGCTCTGTTAACCGGTTATTTTGCGACTGTTACCCTGCCGGTGTTTATGGCATTTGAAATGTTGGTTGGCTTTATTCAGGCCTATGCCTTCTTTGTTCTATCCTTGATATTTATTGCCCTGGCCGTTAGTTCGCACGGCCCATCATCTGACGCCCATTCCCATGCTGTTACGTCTAAAACGGCGTTAAAGCTGGAATGATATAATTAAGGTAATAAAAGGAGTAAAAAACAATATGGATCAATTAGCTTTTGGACTAGCATATGCCCTACCAGCCCTCGGTGCAACGTTGGGTATCGGTTTAATCGGATCAAGCGCATTAACCGCCTTGGGCCGCAACCCCGAGAAACTAAGCGATATTCGTACTTTGATGATCACGGCTATCGTTTTTTGTGACTCTTTGGCCATCATTGGTATCATTGTTGCGATTATCGCAAAGTTCTTGTAGGAAACTAACCCTATGTTGCCCCTACAATACTTTGCATCTGGATCAGCAGCTGGTGGCGGCTTGATTGATGTTTTGGGTATCGATTGGATGATGCTGAGTTTTCAGATCATTGCTTTTTTGATCATCGTTTGGCTGCTGGGCAAATTGGTTTATCCGTGGTTAATTAAATCAATTGATGAGCGTCATGATCAGATCGAGCTAAGCACCAAGGCTGCGCAGCACGCCCAAAAATTAGCCGAAGAAGCCGAAAAAAAGGTTGAAAAACTGCTGCACGAGGCTCGTGAAGAGGCTAAGCATATAGCGGCCTCCGCCAAAGCCGAAGCTGCTGAAATGGTTGCCAAGGCTGAAGAAAAATCACGTCAGCGTGCCGATAAGATAGCTGCTGATGCGGCCGATCAGATCGAAAAAGATATTCTGGCTGCTAAAAAGGCCCTACGCGGCGAGATGATTGATCTGGTATCGATGGCGACCGAGAAAATCTTGGGTCAGGCTGTAACCAGCAAAATCGACAGCGATCTAATAACCAAGGCAATAAAGGAAGTCGAGTAGTTTTTTATGGCCGTTCGTCTGTCTCGCCGAAAGATTGCTGAATATTATGCCAAAGAGCTGGTCAAGGGGGCTAATATCGGTACCCTGACAACTAGTTTGGCGGCGTTTTTGATCAAATCAAAACGAGTTAAAGAGTTGGATCTGATTGTTCGTGATGTCGAGTACCAACTGAGCCTTAACGGCCTGGTGTTGGCATCGGTTGTATCGGCCAGGGCCTTAACCGATCAGACCAGGCAGGCAATCGTTGAATTGGTCGGTCGTCAGACCGGAGCCAATGACGTTCAGCTAGTCGAAGACGTCGACCCTAGCCTGCTGGGCGGACTAATCCTAGACTTTGCGGGCTTAGAGCTGGATACCAGTTTAGAAAAACAACTAACTCAACTAAAGACGAACCATAAGAAATGATGAAGGGATAATTAATAGAGATGACAAAGATATCAGTTGCAGAACTATCAAAAGACCTGCGCGATGCTATCCAGGGGCTAGAATCGACCAAGGGCCTCGAAAAAGTCGGCGTCGTTACCCGTGTTGGTGACGGTGTGGCGTGGGTTTATGGCCTGCGTGACGCCAGTTACAACGAGGTTCTTCAGATCGAAACTGCTGGCGGTGTGGTTGAGGCCTTTGCGCTTAACCTGATGGAAGACGAAATCGGAGCCGTTATTTTGGGCTCGGATTCGCAAGTTGCCGCCGGCAATACCGTCAAATTAAAAGGCGTTTTGTTGGCCGTGCCGGTTGGCCCCGAACTACTTGGCCGCGTAATTGATCCACTCGGTCGACCACTGGACGGTGGCGAAGCTATTAAAACCAAGCATACTGGTCTAGTCGAGCGCGATGCTATCGGTGTCATGGGCCGCAAATCGGTTCACGAACCGTTGATGACCGGTATTATGGCGATCGATACTATGTTCCCTATTGGCCGCGGTCAGCGCGAGTTGATCATCGGCGACCGTCAGACCGGCAAAACGGCAATTGCGATCGACACTATGATCAATCAGGCAAAGCAAAACACTGGCGTTATTAACATTTATGTCGCGGTTGGCCAAAAATTGTCAAAGATCGCTCGTTTGGTCGAACGTCTTAAAAAAGAAGACGTTATGAAACAAACCATCGTGGTCGTAACTGGTCCATCCGACCCAGCCTCGCTGCTGTATATTGCGCCATACGCCGCTACGGCAATGGGCGAATATTTCCGCGATAATGGCGAGCATGCTTTGATGATTTATGACGACCTAACCAAGCACGCGGTGGCT
Organism: uncultured bacterium; assembly: GCA_903861015.1. GTDB lineage: Bacteria > Patescibacteriota > Saccharimonadia > Saccharimonadales > Saccharimonadaceae > UBA1547. Next base: position 2,130 of record CAIOSL010000078.1, on the reverse strand, counting down.
TATCGCCAGATGTCGCTGCTGCTACGCCGTCCACCAGGACGCGAAGCCTTCCCCGGTGACGTCTTTTACCTGCACTCGCGTTTACTCGAGCGATCGGCCAAATTAAGTGACGCATTGGGCGGCGGTTCGTTAACGGCCCTGCCAATTATCGAAACCCAGGCTGGCGACATTAGCGCTTACATCCCAACCAACGTTATTTCGATCACCGATGGTCAGATCTTCCTCGAAACCGACCTGTTCTACCAGGGTGTCCGCCCAGCAATTTCAGCCGGTTTGTCGGTGTCGCGCGTTGGTGGCGATGCCCAGACCAAGGCCGTCAAGAGTGTCAGCGGCAACCTAAAACTCGGCTTGTCGCAATTTAGAGAGCTAGCCAGCTTTGCTCAATTTGGCAGCGACCTGGACGAGGCAACCCGGGCATTGATCGACCGTGGTCGCCGCTTGACCGAGCTGCTCAAACAGCCACAATACCAGCCATTTAGTATCTGGGAACAGGTTGTTAGCGTTTATGCTGTCACCCACAATTTGTTTGACAAGGTTAATCCAACTCGTATCAAAGATGCCCAACAAGCTTTGATATCACGTCTGTGGACCGATCACAAGTCGGTTATGACCGAGATCGACAAGGGCGCCAAGATGACCGATGATCAGACAGCTGTTATTGCCAAAACCGCCGCAATTGTCGCTAAAGGCTTTGAGGAGAAATAAACGTGGCGTCAACTAAAGCTCTAAAGCAGCGCATTCGCTCGGTCAAAAGCACCAAGCAAATTACCAAGGCGATGCAATTAGTGGCAGCCAGCAAAATGCGTCGGGCGCAAGAAGTCACCAAGGCCTCGATGCCCTACACGTTGGCGGCGCGCGAAATCCTGACGGCGCTCAGTCGTCATACCGCCGCCAAAGAACATCCGTTGTTTGTTAAGCGACCGGTCAAATCTCGTTTGGTGATTGTTATTGCCAGCGACAAGGGTTTGGCTGGATCATATAACAGCAATGTTTTAAAGCTTTATGCGCAACAACTAATGGACGATCGCCAAAACAGCATCACCAGCAAAACCGTCACTATTGGCCGCAAAGCCGCTCAGTTTGCCGCTCGTATCAAGGATATTGATGTTTTGGGGTCGTACGAAGGTATACCTGATCAACCGACTAATAACGAGTTACGGGCAATCCTGGACACCGCGCGCCAGCAATTTATTGGCGGGATGGTTGATGCCGTTGACGTAATTTACACCGAGTTTGTTAGTGGAATCACCCAAGAAGCAAGGCTGTTGCGGGTACTGCCAGCTGGTTTTGAACCGGTTGATGATGTTCGACCGAGTGACGCGCTGTACGAGCCTGACCCCAGTGTGGTTTTGAATGCTGTCGCCTATCGTCTAATCGAAGCTCAGATTTTTCAATCACTACTAGACGCCAGAGCCAGCGAACACAGCATGCGCATGGTCGCCATGAAGAATGCTACCGATAACGCGGCTGATCTGATTGATGATTTGACCTTGGCGATGAACAAAGCTCGTCAGGGCGCAATTACCCAAGAACTTGCCGAAATATCTGGTGGAGTCGAGGCCTTAAACGTATGACAAATAAAGGAGAAATCATGATGAATAAAGGAAAAATTACGCAAATCGTTGGCGTGGTGGTCGACGTCGAGTTTGACTCGAGTTTGCCAGCGATTTATGATGCATTGCACGTAAAACGCGGTGACAAAACATTAACTCTCGAGGTGGCTCAACACCTTAGCGAAAACAGTGTGCGCACTATCGCCCTGGCCACAACCGACGGTCTTCGCCGTGGCGACGAAGTTGTTGCGACCGGGTCACCAATCCGTGTCCCTGTTGGCGACGAAACTCAGGGTCGTATGTTTAACGTGGTTGGCGACCCGATCGACGGCAAACCAGCGCCAAAGGGCCAGACCGCCCCAATCCACCGCGATCCACCAACGCTTTCCGAACAGTCCAACAAATCCGAAGTTCTAGAAACCGGTATCAAGGTTATCGACCTAATCGCCCCTGTTGTCAAGGGTGGCAAGGTTGGTTTGTTTGCCGGTGCTGGTGTCGGTAAAACCGTTTTAATCACCGAGCTAATCAATAACATTGCCAAATTCCACAGTGGTAACTCGGTTTTTGCCGGTGTTGG
>CAIOSL010000077.1 GCA_903861015.1 uncultured bacterium | reverse complement strand
GGGTGCGGCAGCAACGCTCTTACAATCCAGGATTACCGAAGCCCGAATTAAAGGCGAGAACACCGATAAAGTCCTTGGCGATATAGCCAGAAGCAGTACTGGCGCTAGAAGTTATGCTGCTATAAATGAGCTGGCTAAGACCGGGCGTGATGGAGCACTACGTTCGATGCTTGGCGACAAAGATATTGATCAGTCCGATCTTCAGGCGGCAATCACATCAAATGCCGGCTCATTGGCGAGTAAAGCTCCTGATTTGGTTAAGGGTAACAAAAATGCTGCATTTAACGACATGACGGGTAGTGCGCTGGCCGCATTTACACCAGGCACGGCAGAGGTATACATGAAACACCTCGAGGAGTTGAGAGTAAACTCCGACCCCGCATTCGATGGTGCTATATCATCATTTAACCGTGCCGTTGAAGATATAGTTCTCAACAACTCATTACAATCATCATTCAGTGCCGACACTGGTAAGAAAATTGCAACCACAGTCTCTGGCGAAGTAGCCGAATATGTAAAAGCTGGGCTAGGATCAATAAGAGCAGATGGTAAAATTCGTGCAAATGGGACAAATGGGGCTCAAAAGCCCGCAAGCGATGAGCTGACTTACGAACGCAATCAATCCAAATGGTAATAGGTTGCAGGTCTTACCAAGTTATAGTCATCAAATGATATACTATAAACATAATGGCGGTTTATAAAGTACCACAGGATGTCGAGGCAGAGGATAAGCTGATTGGGCCGTTTAATTTTCGGCAGTTTGTTTATTTAATTATTGTAGCTTTGGCGCTGGGGATTGCCTGGGGGTTGGGGCAATTGTTTTTGCCGCTGGCAATTATTCCGCTGCCGGTGATTATATTCTTTGGGGCACTAGCCTTGCCACTGCGCAAAGATCAACCGATGGAGATATACATGGCGGCATTGGTATCGTTTTATCTCAAACCACGTAAACGGATTTGGGAGGCCGACGGGATCAAGTCGCTGATCGAAATTACCGTACCAAAAGTGGTCGAGGTCCAGCGTACCAAGGATATCAGTCAAAACGAGGCACAAAAACGCTTTCAATATTTGGCCGAGATTGTCGACAGCCAAGGGTGGGCGGTTAGGGGCCGAGGAGTTCAGGCACCAAACAGCGCCATGAAAACCGACGCATATTTTGAAGCTCAGCAGGTTACCGATATTTTGGATAGTAACGAATCGGTGGCGATGTCGTTGAATAAAAAACTAGATCAAAGCGACGCCAAACGACACCAGGATATGTTGAACTTGGCCAGCGGCAAACGAATACCAGCCGCCGACACGCCGATTCCGATTTATAACCCATACCCCGATAGTATGCAACAGACCATCTTGCAGCCACTCAATCCGCTCGAACGTGTTGCGACGGTGCCAGCAACCACTAGCGAAAAGCGAGTACCAACTGCTATACTTAACCTTGCTAATAATAGTAATTTATCGATCGAAGCGATTGCTCGCGAGGCCAATCGAATTCAAGAAAAACACGATTTGACCGAAGAGGTCGTTATATCGTTAAGATAAAGAGGGGTGGGGATAAAAATATGCAGCCAAGCAGCCAATTTCCAAATCAAGGTCCCATTGTTGCCAGCGGTGGCAGCTCTATTCCTCAGGGATCATCGCCAACTTCAGCCGCGCCGGTTCAAAAGCCAAAAAACCACAATTCATCCCAAAACAGTTTGTTGCTGTCCGAAATCCGCGACAATATGGTTATTATGGCCGATGGATCGTTTTGCGCCGTTGTTGCCTGTAAATCGATCAACTTTGATCTGATGAGCAGCCGCGAGCGCGAAGGCGTAGAGTATAGTTACCAAAACTTTTTAAATGCCCTAAATCACCCGATACAAATATTGATTCGGTCCCAACGAATCGACATTGGTCCATACATCGATCATTTGGTGCAAATTCGCCGCAACCAAGACAATATGTTGTTAAACGTTTTGATGGACGATTATATTAATTTTATCGATGTCTTGTCGCAAGAGGCAAATATTATGGACAAGTCGTTTTACATCGTCGTACCGTACTACCCACAAGGGGACGTCAGCAATGTCATTGAACAAGGCAAAGGATTCTTTGACAAGATATTCGCCAAAACACAAAACAGCGCCACCAAAATCGACACCGTGACCTACGAAAAAGCCAAAACCGAGATTAAAAACCGGGTTGATGGTGTTATGGCAGGGTTGTTTCAGATTGGCGTGCAAAGTATTCAATTGGACACCAAAGCTCTGGGCGAGTTGTATTACAATTTTTATAATCCCGACACTGCGGTGCGCGAACCACTCGGTAATTTTGATAATGTGACATCAACCTATGTTCGCAAAGGCCAGGGCGAGTCACCATATGGTCAACCAGGAGGAATACTATAATGGCCAAGAAAAAACTTGACGTCGCCGATATCGCCGCTCAGCAGCGCGCCCGCGAACAATCTGAAGTCGAGCAGGCCTTCTTAAAGGGTGTCACAACCCTACGTGATCTGATTGCACCAAGCAGTCTTGAGATTCATTCGGCCTACTTCCGATTAGGGACTAAGTATGGACGGACTCTATATATTTATGGTTATCCGCGCCAAATCTACACCGGCTGGCTAAGCTCACTTATCAATATCGACGAGGTTTTAGATGTCAGTATGTTTGTTTACCCGGTCGAGAGCCAAGTTGTCTTAAATAACTTACGCAAAAAAGTCTCACAACTCGAAGCCTCAATGTCGATTAATAGCGAGAAGGGTCGTATTCGCGACCCTGGTCTCGAGGCAGCTATTAATGATGCCGAGGAGCTACGCGACCAATTACAGGTTGGTGCCGAACGCTTCTTCCGTTACGGGTTATATGTAACATTGTACGCCGATAGCCTAGATGAATTAGGTTTTGTTCAACACAAGATTGAAACCCTATTCGGCCAACAAATGGTCTTCAGTAAAGTTGCTAGCAGCCAGCAAGAGCAGGGCCTAAACAGCACTATCCCACAAATTGCCGATCAGTTGCAAATTCGACGCAATATGAATACGGGTGCTATTAGCACCAGCTTTCCATTTACCAGCGCTGATTTAACACAGCAAAACGGTATTTTGTATGGTATTAATATGCATAATAACGGTTTGGTTATTTTTGATCGTTTTACTCTAGAGAACGCCAATATGGTGGTTTTTGCTAAATCTGGTGCTGGTAAATCATTCACCGTAAAACTTGAAGCTTTACGAAGTATGATGATGGGCAGCGAGATTATTATTATCGACCCCGAAAACGAATACCAAAAACTATCTGATGCCGTCGGTGGCAGTTATATTCTCCTAAGCCTCAACTCAAATACAAGGATTAATCCATTTGATTTGCC
>CAIOSL010000076.1 GCA_903861015.1 uncultured bacterium | reverse complement strand
TGGGCGTTCTTTGTTGGTGCCGGCGTAGTCATAACAGGCACCGCCGTTTTGTTTGCCAGGGGTTTTGGAGTGATTGGTGGGGTGATCTTTTTTACCCCTGGCGATTACATCGCAGACTAACTTTCCATTTAACATTGCGCCGTCTGGTGGTGGGCCGGGATTGAGCCGTCGCAGCATGGCATTAATGGCGGGCGAAAACTGCACGCAGTCCAGGACGACTGCTGGTTTGGGAGTAGATTTGGCTGATGCTTCGCCGCCTGCTCCAAGTGCCAGTAGAGCCATTATGGTTGCAATAGTCGCTCGCGAATGTTTGCCAAAAAACTCACTGTAATTAGTTTGTTCATTATTAACCATGATTTGCCTTTCGCCCACCACGTTATTAATAAACCTTAATAGCTTATTAATATACTATTGGTGTGAAAAGTGCAATCCAGGCACTTGCAGATAATGGCAGAATATCGTATTTTATAGATAGTATGAAGATAAAACAAACAATAATAGCATTCGCCCTGATGGTAGGGGTTGGATTGGTTGGTTTGGTACCGATAGCGCAGGCAGAAACCTGTGCTGGAGTGGATACATCTATAATAAAATGTGAGCCAACTCCGAGTTCAACGAATGACGTTACTCAAACCGGTGTTTGGGCGCTGTTAATTATTGCAATTAATATATTGACTGCTGGCATTGGTATTGCCGCGGTTGCCGGAATTGTTTATGCATCGATTATTTACGCAACGGCTGGTGGCAGCATGGACCAGACCAAAACCGCCAAGACGATGATTTATAATATTGCGGTAGGGCTGATTGCCTACGCGTTAATGTACTCATTCTTGAACTTCTTAATCCCGGGCGGAGTATTTAACTAGTTATGACAAAGGTTAATTTGATAAAAACAATTAGAACTTGGGCGGCGGCTGTTGCCTTTGTTTCGGTAGTTGGCGGGTTTTCGGGCGCAGTGTTGGCGCCAACGACGTCGTTTGCGGTTGATGCGGCCGGGTCGACTTGTAGCCAAGGGTTTTTGAACTTCCCTGCCTGGTATAAGGGTCTGATAAAAGACGCTTCATGTAATATTTTAAGCCCGACCGAAGCCGGCGGGCTGGATCATTTTATCTGGCGGATTGTTTTGAATATTGTCGAATTTGGTCTGGTGTTGGTTGGTTGGGTGTCGACGGGCTATATAATCTATGGCGGGTTTTTGCTGATGGTTAGTCGTGGTGTTCCGGCGTATATAGCCGAGGGACAAACCATGATACGAAATGCAATTATTGGCTTGGTTATATCATTTGGAGCAGTTGCGATTGTGAATTTTGCGGCGCAATTTATTATAAATGTGGGTGTAAAATAGTATGAATATGGAAATCATACATTTAATAGCAGAAGTAAACACCAAGATTAATGCCGGGTCGGTCAATGTCCCATCGGCCAGTTCGACTGACGTATTTGCTGGCGTGCTATACGCGATTTATTGGGGTGCCGGCGCAACGGCGGTTATAACGATTATGATTGCCAGCTTTATCTATACGATATCCGGTGGTAACCCGGGTGAGGTCGAGAAGGCCAAGGGTGCCCTAACCTACGCAGTGATTGGTTTGATCGTGGTGATAATAGCATTTGGGATTACGCAATTTATTTTGGGGAGGTTTTAATGAACAAAATTAAGAATATAATACTAAGTTTTGGCCTGGTTGTAGGCGTTGGCTTGTTGGCGGTTCCGGCGACAGTAGGCGCAGTTAATGTGTTTCCGACGTGTACCGACAACAGTGATACCGTCTGTGCTAGTACGACTGGCGACAATTTGTCGAATTATGTCAAAACGATTGTCGATACGCTGTTATTTGTGACTGGTGCTATATCTGTTGTGACGATAATTGTAGCTGGGTTTAGGTATGTTACGTCGCATGGTGATGCGAAAGCGATTCAGGTGGCCAAGGACACATTGCTGTATGCGATTGTTGGTTTGGTGGTGTCGATTATGGCCTACGCTATCGTTAGTTTTGTGATCGATAATATAGTCAAGAAGTAATATTAGGCAGCTTGTAATTTGACACTTAACAAATCGCCAAATATCTGCTATAAATAAGTAAAGAAATAACGAAAGGAACTAAGAATAATGACTAAATCAATTAAAACTATGCTTGCTGGTCTGCTGGCTGTGCCTATGTTGGCATTGGGTGTATCGCTGGTGACTCCAGTTGCACAACCTGCCTACGCAGTTGGATCGATCCAGGATGGTGCAAGTGCTGCCAAGAGCGCAGATCAATCATCGAGTTTGTTTGGTGACAATGGTATTTTTAAGACCATTACCAACACAGCGCTGTATGTTATCGGTGCGATCAGCGTTTTGATGCTTATCTACGGTGGTGTTCGTTACACTATCTCGGGCGGCGATACAAAAGCCGTTACTGACGCCAAGAACACCGTTCTTTACGCAATCATCGGTATCATCGTATCTTTGATGGCATACGCGATCGTCAACTTCGTTCTTGATTCTTTGATCAAAAACTAGTTATCACAGTATCTTGTTATAACCCCCTACTTTAGGGGGTTATTTTTTTGAACTAAGTTTATTGATATGGGCAAAAATAAATACGGCCACTTGGACCGTATTTATTTTAAAAAACTAGCTTTTGATTATTGAATCTGAATTCGCTTTGCGGCTTCTTGGCGAATCTTGCTAAAGCTGATGGTTAATACGCCATCTTTTAGCACAGCTTCAACTTCATCCTCTTTAACACTAACTGGTAGCGCCAAAGTGCGGTTGAATTCGCCCCAATAGCATTCTTGGATGTGCCAGTTGGTAGCATTGCTTTCGTCACCGCTGTTAAGGGTACCGCTGATGGTCAAAATGCCATCGCTAATGCTGACGTCTAGCTCTTCCTTGTTGACGCCGGCTGTTCGAGCCTTGACGATCAATTTATCGTCAGTTTCGTACACGTCGACAGCTAGTTGA
>CAIOSL010000075.1 GCA_903861015.1 uncultured bacterium | reverse complement strand
TTCGCGAAATTACGCGCAAGATTGGCGAACAAATCAACTCGGTAAGGCGTGAGCTATCGAACATGATAGAAATAGGTATTATAACTAGTGATAACGCTGATAATAAATTATATTATCAGGTTAATCAAAGATATGAGCATTATATACCGCTACGGGCTATTTTTGGTAATCAAACACCGGATGGTGGTTCGGTGATGATGCCTGCCGGTGGTCAAGCTGGGTCATACAAAGATATATTATTGGCTATGAACGGAGTTAGGCTGGCGGTTTTTGCGGGCGTGCTCGTCAAAGATTCTATATCTCCAGTGGATATACTGGTTGTTGGTAGTATAAGCCCCGTAAAGATGAGGTCGGTGATGAAGGATATAGAACAGCGTGAGGGTAGAGATATTAACTACAGTTTAATGCCATACGACGAGTTTTATTACCGTTTAAGTGTTCGTGATAAATTTATTACCGAAATCATGAACAGTAAGCATGATGTGGTAGTCGACCGCGATAATATACTGAATAAAGTTTAGAGGAGAATTAATAATGTTTGACATTGAATATAAAGGCGCGAATTGTATTGTAATTACAACCAAGAATTCTAAGCTAGTAGTAGATCCTAAGATATCGATTGTTGGTCTTAAGGACGTTAACGTAAAAGGTGCCGTAGAGATCGCAACAGAAGAAAGATTTAGCACGAGAGATTCTGGTGCGCTGTTGGTTATCGATGGGCCTGGTGAATTTGGCATAGGCGACTTTGATATACGCGGTTTTGCAGCTCAGCGACACATTGACACAGAAAAAGATCCTATGTTGTCGACGGTTTATCGCGTAGAAGTGTTCGGAACTAGAATTGGTGTTATTGGTAATATAGCCAAGAAGCTATCAGATGAACAATTGGAGAAATTAGGTGTATTGGATATCTTGGTATTGCCAGTTGGTGGCGGTGGTTACACTCTGGACGCTGTTGATGCCGCAAGTTTGGTCCGACTGATCGATCCTAAAGTTGTCATACCGGTCCATTACGCCGACCCATCTGTTAACTACGAAGTCCCACAAGACGAGTTGCGGTTGTTTGTATCAGAATTAGGTGCTGCTGTTGAAACGGTCTCTAAGTATAAACAAAAACAATCAGTTGTTGCAGGACCAGCTCTGATGGTAGTGGAGATAACTCGGAGTTGAAGTTGTATCTCCGATATACATAAAAAACACCCCGTTGCGGGGTGTTTTTTATGTACCAGCTCGTCGATTATTAGGCTATAATGCCTTTTTTCTTGAGTGTTCGAATAGCCTGTGTTGATAGTACCATTGTGATCTTTTGACCATCAAGTTCAAAAGTCTTCTTTTGGAGATTTGGTTTAAAGACACGATTGGTGCGACGCAAAGAGAAACTTACGTTGTGGCCAAATTGTTTGCCTTTACCGGTTAATTCACAGCGTGCTGCCATATTATATTCCCAATTTATTATTTAACAATCCTTATCAGTATAATGCTTTTTACCAGATACGTCAAGGGTGACGTAATAACTCACCACCTTTGCAACATAAAGTAAACAAAAAAGCAGGCCGCTCGTATACTGTAATTACTACTAAATAAGTTACAGATATGAAAGGAGG
>CAIOSL010000074.1 GCA_903861015.1 uncultured bacterium | reverse complement strand
GTGAGTTGCGTCGCCAGGTCGCCAGTAATTCCGAATATCAATAATTTTGTTACCATATGTGCAATTAATTATACACGCAACTTATCAGGCGGCACAGCATTGAACCCTGACCTCTTTTACGAAAATATAATTGTAGAATTTACAACTAGCATTTTGCCCCCTTGCAAGACCATTTTAAGCGGAGTAAGATTACAAAATATGCTAATTAACAACTTACGAAGTAACCTGAAATCAGGTTTAACAGTTTCATTGATCTCGATCCCATTATCAATCTCATTAGCCGTAGCTTCTGGCGCCACCCCGCTGATCGGTATTATCACCGCCATATGGGCCGGTATAATTGCCGCTATCTTTGGTGGTAGCAATTATAATATCGTTGGACCAACCGGTGCTTTGTCTGGCGTTATAGCAACCTACGTTATCTTGCATGGTATCGGCGGCCTGCCGATGCTGGCGATTGTAACCGGCGTACTGGTTTTGATCGCCTACGCCCTAAAACTAGAACGATACTTAATATTAATCCCGTCAAGCGTTATGCACGGCTTTACACTAGGTGTCGCCTTTGTTATTGGCCTGGGTCAACTAAATTACGCCTTAGGCCTCCGCAACCTGCCGGCACACGAGAATTTCTTCTCTAACTTTTATGAATCAATGCAGCATATTGGTAACGTATCGTGGATCGCTTTATCGATCTTTGCAGTCTTTTTGGCTGGACTATTGATCCTAAAACGCGTCGCACCAAAGGTGCCGGGCGCCATCATTCTAGCCCCTATCGGTATCGTCCTTGGCTTCCTAAGCGAAAAAGGCACCTTAAATCTTGGCTTGCAGACCCTGGGGAACAAGTTTGGTGATATAAACTTCCAGTTTTTTATTGCCCCAACCTTTGATATATCAGTTCCTTTGTTACAGACAGCGGCTGTTGTCGCCTTGATCGCCATCCTTGAGACCATGCTATCAGCAAAGATCGCCGACAACATGACCCACACCAAGCACAATTCTCGCAAAGAAATGCTTGGACTTGGTCTGGCCAATATCGTTTCTGGTTTGGTTGGTGGTATGCCAGCTACCGCCGCCCTGGCCCGTACCTCGCTCAATATCAAGACTGGCGCCAATCACAAGACATCGGGCATTATTAACTCGATCAGTGTCGCCCTAATATCCGCTTTGCTGCTGGGCTATTTCAAATACATCCCAATGGCAGTTATTGCCTCAATCTTGGTCTATGTCGCAATCCAAATGATCAAAAAAGAGCACTACGGCCGATTGTGGTTCTTTGAGAAATCCGGCTTCTTTGTGTCGATGCTAGTTGCAATTGTTACTATTGTAGTCGACCCTATGATCGCCATTCTGCTGGGCGTATCTGCCTCGCTACTAATCTTTGTCAACCGTATTTCACAAGGCTACTTTGATCTTAAAATCAACAAATTCGACCAAGGCTTGGTCGGATCAGATTCTGGTCTTAAACTAAAAGAGATCAAAGAAGACGCCGATGTGCTTTTGTACTCGATCCGCGGCAAGCTGTGCTACATCAACAGCCGCGCCCATGTCGAGAGGTTTGAAAGTAACTTCCGCAAATACAAACACATCATCCTAAGGATGCGCGAAGTCACCTTTATCGATACCGATGGCGCCGAAGCCCTGGACGAAATCGTTGATATTGCCGAAAAACGTGGCCAACAAATATTACTATCTGGCATCGACAGCCAAGTGCTAGAGATTCTAAAACGAGTTTCAGTTGGTTACCAAAAACTCGAAAAAGATGGTTTGATCTTTGATAAGTCCGAGCATGCCCTAAAGTTCCTCGGTATTCCATTGGCTAGCGAAAAGAAGAAAAAAGCCAAAAAATAACAGGCTGTAAAGCAATTAAATAAGTGACCAATTGGTCACTTATTTAATTGGCGGTATGTTCTGGACAAAATTCGAACCTTTTTTGAAATGAATCCTGACGAAGAAATCTGAAACAAAGCGGACGAAGTTTTGCGGAAACAATTTTCTGGGGAAAGGATTCCGCAAAACTTCGGCTGATTCCTTTTTTCTGAATTCGGATGTCGCAAGCGGAGGAGGAGGGGTCTGGGGAGGAATCCTCCGCTTGCTCCTCTTTTTGTTTTGGCGAAATTCGGGCGGGCTATCTCAAATCCTCAACTCTTAATTCGTTTCTTGGAACAGAAAACTCACTTTCTGTTCCGTCCGGAAATATCATTGTTACCACATACCCGCGCTCATCATCCAAACCAAAAGATTTTGGTTTGGGACTTTTAACAATCCCATCTTTAGGATCAAACATGTTTTTTTGATTTCGCGCACGAAAATCAATGAAATATTTTTCGGGGAAAATTATTTTCTTTTCTTTGAATAGAAGCTCCATATTTATTGTAAAGTAAAATTCACCTTATTACTAAATCCGCGAACATTATTTACCTCGATAGGAATAGTTGCGGGAAGAACCCAAAAGCTACCGACCGATGAAGGAATTGTGAACGATAATGTTTTTCCGTCTGTTGAAAATAATTTAACTTTACCTATTCTATCTTGAAAACTATCGTCACCGATTGTTACATAATTTGAAGAGTCCAAAGCAAACCCGGAGCCGGTGATAATAACTTGGGTACCGACGGAACCAGTGATTGGGTTAATTTGTGATATGCTCGGACGAGATTCAACGGCTGTAAATTTAACAGTATTCGT
>CAIOSL010000073.1 GCA_903861015.1 uncultured bacterium | reverse complement strand
TATCTCTAGCTAGATCTGCGAGCGACATAGATGCCGATGTACTTGAAAGGTCAACAAAAATATTTAAAGATATGCAGCTTATAGTGTCATTCGGTAAGAATATGTTTTCTCAGCAGCAGAGGGGGTGCCCATCAGATCTAGAAAAGGTTAGTGATCTGCACGAGGCATTCTTAGACATAAATGTGAAATGTATTTTGGTCGCTATAGGTGGCTTTAACTCCAATCAGCTACTTGGTCTTATAGATTGGAGTCTCATTGCTAATAATCCAAAGATTTTTGCAGGATTCTCCGACATTACAGTTCTAAATCATGCTATTCTAGCTAAAACTAGGCTTGTAACATATTCTTCGCCTAACTTTTATTGCTTCGGGCTACCGCCGGAATCCAGTTATTCAGCGGAGTACTTTATAAAGTGTCTCATGGCAGGGTCGCCAAGCCAATATAGATTGAAGTCATCGCCCACATATTACGACTATCCTTGGGAGTACGATGAAAAAACAAATCGAGACAAAATAGCAAATCCTGGTATCACAACATTGCAAGAAGGCACAGCTGAAGGAACCATGATTGGTGGTAATATGTGTAGCCTAAATCTACTAAATGGAACAAAGTACTTCCCTAAAGTAGATGGCGATATCATACTTTGTATCGAAGACGATAGCTACGATTCGATATTAGAAACATTTGAAAGGAATTTTCAGTCCGTGGTTCAACAACGGTACTTTAAGAATGTCAAAGGTATACTGATAGGCAGGTTTCAGAACGATTCAAAACGGACGGAAATGAACATTACGGATATCATAAAGTCAAAATGCATAGATCGTAGTATACCTGTGGCATATAATGTTGATTTCGGGCACACTGATCCTAAGATTACCTTTCCCGTAGGCGGCAAAGCACGGATCAACTTAATGGGTGACAAAAAAGAGATCATTATAACTCTACACTAGCGTTGCTATTCTGGACCTCTCCTGCTATAATGACAGACGAGTTTACTCTTATCGGATTAACGGATTATTGAATGTGTACAAATCTGTTAAGGCCGATATGTATGACACAGGATGAACATGCTGAGTTCGGACTGTAAAATAATAGCCAATTCTAATGCTAAAAAACGGAGTTTTTTAATTTAATGCCAACAATTAATCAATTGGTTCGCAAGCCACGCAAGACTGCGATCAAAAAGTCAAAGAGCCCAGCTCTTGGCAAGATCCACAACGCGCTTAAAACTCGTTATTACGAGCAAAACAGCCCACTAAAACGTGGTGTTTGTATTCGCGTAACCACCAAAACACCTAAAAAACCAAACTCGGCGCTTCGTAAAGTTGCTCGTGTTCGTCTGACCAATCAACAAGAAGTTTGGGCATACATCGGTGGCGAAGGTCACAACCTACAAGAACACGCCGTTGTGCTGGTTCGTGGTGGTCGTGTGCCAGACCTCCCAGGTGTACGTTATCATATTGTTCGCGGTGCACTTGACCTTCAGGGTGTTGCAAAGCGCAAACAGGGCCGTTCAAAGTACGGTGCTAAAAAGGAGACCAAGTAATGCCACGTAAAGTAACCGCAAGTCTGCAACGCAAAGTTAGCCCAGACCGCAAATACCAGAGTGTTTTAGTTCAACGTTTGATCAACAAGTCAATGCTTGATGGTAAAAAAATGGTTGCCGAGCACGCTGTTTATACTGCGCTTGAGCTAGCTGCAAAAAAGCTTGGTAGCGAAGAGCCACTAGCTGTATTTGAAAAAGCTATCAAAAATATCTCACCAAACTTCGAGATCAAATCTCGTCGTGTCGGTGGTGCTAACTACCAGATCCCATTCCCAGTTGCTGGTCACCGCCAGATGCACTACGCCTTTTCATGGCTAGTTCAATCGGCTAGGACCCGTCACGGTTCATCATACTCACAACGCCTAGCGATGGAAATCGTTGACGCTTGTAGCGAAACCGGCGGCGCTTTCAAGAAGAAAGAGGATACCCACCGAATGGCCGAAGCAAACCGTGCATTTGCACACTTTGCTCGTGCTTAATCTCAGAATTATCTGATAAACGAGCCCGTAGCCTTACTTTGGGCGCGGGCTTGTTTAATAACAACAAGCTGGTAAATAACCTTAATATCTGTTAAAATGATGGCAATAGCTATTTTTTGATGGCAAAATTTAATTATAAGGAATATAAGGACACACAATGGCAGAACGACACGTCCCGCTAAAGGACATTCGAAATATTGGTATTATTGCGCATATTGACGCCGGTAAAACCACAACTACCGAAGGTATTTTGTATCGCACGGGCCTTTCGCACAAGATTGGTTTGGTGCATGAAGGTGCAACAACAACCGACTGGATGGAGCAAGAGCGTGAGCGCGGTATTACTATTACCTCGGCAGCTGTCACGACTTTTTGGCGCAACCACAAAATTAACTTGATCGATACTCCGGGCCACATCGACTTTACGGCCGAGGTTGAGCGCTCACTGCGCGTGCTTGACGGCGCCGTTGTTGTCTTTGACGGCAAAATGGGTGTCGAGGCTCAGACCGAAACCGTTTGGCGCCAGGCTAACAAATATAGCGTGCCTCGAATTTGTTTTATCAACAAAATCAACCAAATTGGCGGCGATTTTTATAAATCACTCGACTCGATTCATCATCGTTTGTCAAAAAATGCTTTGCCAATCCATTTGCCAATTGGTTTCGAGAAAGAAATTAACGGTGTTATCGACCTAGTCGACATGACCGCATATACTTACTCGGACTTTACCGACCACGCTTTGGTCAAGGGCGAGATCCCGGCCGATATGTTGGAAAAAGCCAAAAACGCTCGCCGTTTGTTGGTTGAAGCAGCCGTCGAAGCCGACGATGTTTTGTTTGAACGATTTTTGGAAAAAGGCGAAGATTCGATCAGTGTTGACGAGCTGCGTGTTGCGTTGCGCCAACGTGTCCTTGCTGGTGACTTTTATCTAGTTACTGGTGGCGATGGCCGCGGTGTGATTGTCGAGAAGGTTCTTGACTTGGTCGTTGACTATTTGCCATCACCACTTGATGTCGATGCTATTTGGGGTCATGATCCAAAGACTGGTGCTGAAGTTGAACGCAAGCCAGACGAATCAGAGCCAATGGCTGGTTTGGCCTTCAAGATTGCAACCGACCCATTTGTTGGTAGGTTGATCTTTGTCCGTGTTTATAGCGGCAAAATGACGGCTGGTTCGTATGTTCTTAATACGACAACTGGCAACAAAGAGCGCATTGGACGTATCGTTCGTATGCACGCCGACAAACGCGAAGATATCGAAGCTATATCAGCTGGTGATATCGCCGCTGTTGTGGGCCTCAAAGACACCTTTACGGGTGCAACTTTGACCGATGTTTCACATCCAATCACATTGGAAGCGATTTCGTTCCCAGAACCACCGGTTTCGATTGCGGTTGAACCAAAAACCAAATCAGACCAAGAAAAAATGGGCATCGCACTGCAGCGTTTGGCCGAAGAAGACCCAACTTTCCGTGTTCATACTGACCACGAAACTGGCCAGACAATTATGTCGGGCATGGGCGAGCTACACCTTGATATCTTGATCGACCGTATGCGCCGCGAATTTAAGGTTGAAGCCAATATTGGCGAACCTCAGGTAGCGTTCCGCGAATCAATCAAGGGTACATCAGATGTCCAGGGCAAGCACATCAAGCAGTCCGGTGGACGCGGCCAGTACGGTGACGTATGGGTCAAGTTTGAAGCAAACGAAACCGGCAAGGGCTTTGAGTTTATCGACGCCATCAAGGGTGGATCGGTGCCACAAGAGTACCGCAAACCAGTCGAGGCCGGTATCCGCGAAACATTGGAAGGCGGTGTTATTGCCGGCTATCCAGTGGTTGACGTCAAGGCAACCTTGTACGATGGTAGCTACCACGATGTCGACTCGAGCGAGTTGGCCTTTAAGCTAGCCGGTAGTTTGGCAGCCCGCGATGGTATCAAGCAGGCTAAACCAGTCTTGCTCGAGCCAATCATGCGCGTCGAAGTTACAACCCCCGAGGACTTCATGGGTGATGTTATCGGCGACCTTAACTCACGCCGTGGCCGAATCGATGCAATGGAAGACCTTAGCGGTAATGCCAAGTTGATCAAGGCCTTTGTGCCACTGTCAAACATGTTTGGCTACACCAGCGACTTGCGCTCAATGAGCCAAGGCCGCGCGGCCAGCACGATGGAACTTGCTCAATACGAGGAAGTACCACCTAATGTTTCACAAGAGATCATCGAGAAGCGTTCGAGTAAATAGGTTAAAAAACACTTTACGCGACGCGTTAAAATCTGTATAATAACAAGCATACGTCGTGGGGCAATTTTGCTCTCGTCTAAAAGTAATAAATTAGGAGAAAATTCAAATGGCAGAGTTCGACCGAACAAAACCTCACGTTAACGTTGGTACTATGGGCCACGTTGACCACGGTAAGACAACACTAACTTCAGCAATTACTAACGTACTTGCAAAACGAAAGCCAAGCGCTGTTAACAAACCAGTTGCTTACGCTCAAATCGACAATGCTCCAGAAGAGCGCGCACGTGGTATTACTATCGCGTCAAGCCACCAAGAGTACGAGTCAGACGCTCGTCACTACGCACACGTCGACATGCCAGGTCACGCTGACTACATCAAAAACATGATCACAGGTGCTGCCCAAATTGATGGCGCTATCCTTGTGGTTGCTGCAAACGATGGTCCGTTGCCACAAACCCGCGAGCACGTTTTGCTTGCTCACCAGGTTGGTGTGCCAAAGATCCTTGTTTTCCTAAACAAGATGGACATCGCTGACCCAGAACTAGTCGACCTAGTTGAAATGGACATTCGTGAACTTCTTGCTAAAAACGGATTTGACGAAGACGCTCCAATCATCAAGGGCTCGGCTACAAAGGCGCTTGAAGGTGACAAAGAGTCAGAAGACGCTATCATGGAACTAGTTGCAGCTCTCGACAGCTACATCCCTGAACCAGTACGCGACCTAGACAAGCCATTCTTAATGCCAGTAGAAGACGTATTCTCGATCAAAGGTCGTGGTACAGTTGCTACCGGTCGTATCGAACAAGGTATCGTTAAGGTTAACGATGCTGTTGAAATCGTTGGTATCCGCCCAACACAGACATCTGTTGTTATCGGTATCGAAGCTTTCAAGAAAAGCTTGAACCAAGGTCAAGCAGGCGACAACGCTGGTATTTTGCTACGCGGTATTGAGCGCGAACAAATCGAACGCGGTCAAGTTGTTGTTAAACCAGGCAGCCTAACTCCACACACCGAGTTTGAGTCTGAGGTTTACATCCTAAAGAAAGAAGAAGGTGGACGTCACACTCCATTTAGCAAAGGTTACAAACCACAGTTCTACTTCCGTACAACTGACGTAACCGGCGAAGTTGAGTTGCCAGCTGACAAAGAGTTGGTCATCCCTGGCGACACAGTAACCTTCAAGGTTAAATTGCTAGCTCCAATCGCGATGGAAAAGGGTCTAACCTTTGCTATCCGCGAAGGCGGCAAGACTGTTGGTGCCGGTGTTGTTACAAACATCATCAAGTAGTTTTTGATAATTACTTACTTAACACCCCTGCAAATGCGCAGGGGTGTTTTTGTCGGTTGCTAGCTTTGGTTATTAAGCATATACTATATCTAATATGAGGGCGTGGGCCAAAAGCAAACAATACAATCAAGCGGGTTTTACGATACTAGAACTGGTGGTAATTATTGGAGTCATCTTTATTATCAGTGTTTTTGCTGTGATCTCGTACCTCAATATCGCGCACCAAGCCTCGGCACTAGTCCTCAAGACCGATCTCAAGAACGTATCGACGTCACTCGAGATCTATAAGAATCTTAACAGCGCGTATCCATTGGCACTTAATCAGTTAAATAACGGTGATGGCCCGACCAAATCTAACGGTACGGTCTTTCAATACACAGTCGTCGACAAAGAATATTACCTAAGCGCGTCGTCAATTTCGATGGCTTATCACATATCGTCAAATGTTGGATTTATCGAAGAAGGCGTCTGGTCTGGCCATACGCCACCTGTTTCGGCAGTAACCGTATAAAACTCAAGACCTCTGCAACATGCTGACCGGCACTCGCATCTGCAAGCCTAAGTGTACGCGCTTTTGGTTGTAAAAGTCTAGATAAGCGGTTAGCTTAGCTTGCTGGC
>CAIOSL010000072.1 GCA_903861015.1 uncultured bacterium | reverse complement strand
GCGGCTTTGTTGGTAAATGTCACCGCCAAGATCTCGTTCGGCCAAACCGACTCGTTGGCAATCAAATAGGCAATCCTATGAGTCAAAGTCTTGGTTTTGCCGCTGCCAGCACCCGCCAAAATAAGTATCGGCCCAGATGTCGACTGTACCGCTTCACCCTGTGCCAAATTAAGCCCATCAAGTAAATCCATTACTACTATTATAACTTACTATGGCCGTAATATCACTTTAGTATCAAGAAATAGGCCGCGGCACCAGCTCCGGCGCCGACTATCAACAAGACCACCGTCCAAATAACCCACATCCAACCAGATTTTGCCTTTTTGGTGTTAATCAAAGATTTGTGATAGGCGTCGGTATTGTAAATCGAACCGATAGTCTGATCACTTGTGCTCGGTTTTTCGGTATATTGTTGGGCTATCGACAAACCGCCTGCGACAGCCTCGGTTGGTGTTGGTTGGGGCGTCGTACTTGCAACCCCGGCAACCTCGGCCACCTTGGCAACTGGTACGGTTGTGCTCTCGGATTCAATCGATAACAAATCCTCGCGCAACTCAGCCGGCAAAGGACTAACCATATTAACCATTGGTGTCGGGTTAACCGCCATCGTCATAACAGTCGGTTTGGGTTCTTCGGCACTATCTGGCGACCCTGAGGCGACAGTTATAGCCTCGGCAGCAGGAGTGTTTTCGGTTGTCGTTACCACCTCAACTGGTGGCTTGTCGGTAATCGAGAAGGCGCCTAATGGCCGCTTGTCCACTTTGGCATCTGCCAAAAATGGTGATTCTGGCAGGCTGGACGAAGGGTTCAAGGTATCCGAAATAGCATCGCTGATTTTATCAATATCGTCGATTTCGTCATCTTGTTTTTTGACTAGATCGCCAGGCGCTGGCCAAGTGTTGTTGGCGGTTACTGACGGCGTAATAACTTCGGCCGGAGCCACAACTGCTGGCTCGCTGCGAGGTGGCACGGTTATCGGTTGATCGATCGGACTGACCGTCACGCCCTGGCGCGTTGTCGGCCGCTCGGGAACAACTGGGCTGGGGCGACTAGACGAATTCGAGGTTACCATATCCATAAAACGACCAGTTCGGCGACTGGCTAGGGACGAAAAGCTCGGCTCAACAGCAACGGGCGCTGGGACTGCTGGTGCGGCGGCAGCTACGGACTGAGCGTCCTTAGGCGTATCGATGTTATTTGGTGTACTTGAACTAGCTATTAACGAATTTACAGCCCGGTCAAGTTCATCAAAATCTAAATCTGCCATATCCACCCCTACCCCTCTTTAATTAACAGCGAACTATTATGCGCTTTTTTGACTATTTCGTTAAACTCGTGCGCATCCAGACTGGCGCCGCCAATCAGCAAACCGTCGATACCTGGTAGTGCCAAATAGGCCGCTGCCGCATCGGACGTCACGCTGCCGCCATAGATAACCTGCACTGCATCAGCCGCCGCTGGGCCATACAGATGTTCTAATTGACGTCGAATTGTCTTGGCAGCCGCCACCACATCATCTGGTTTGGCAATTTGGTTCATTCCAACCGACCAAACCGGCTCGTAAGCGATCACAACTTGGTCTAATTCTTCGCTGGTAATATTTGACAGGCCGCCAATCAACTGGTCGTGCAACACATCGTTGGTCTCGCCGCTGGCACGCTCCCAGGCGGTTTCGCCAATACACAATATCGGTCGAATATTGTTGCGGATCGCTGCCGCAACTTTGTTGCGGATGTCTTTGTCGTTTTCGTTAAAAATATGACGGCGCTCAGAATGGCCAACCAGGGCATATTGGACAATACCACGTAGTTGCGATGCCGATACCTCGCCAGTAAACGACCCGTGGTCACGCCAATAAAAGTTTTGGGCTGCTAGTTTGAATTGGCGCCAATTAACCTGCAAACTCAGCGATTGCAAGGTTAATATGGTTGGCGCCAAAACAACTTCGACGTCACGATGGGCCTTGACCATACCGGAAAGTTTGTGCAAATACAAGCTTGCCTCGTGCAGATTGAGGTTCATCTTCCAATTGCCAACGATGATCTTTTTTTGGTTTGCCATCTGTGCCATCTATTAAACTTATGTTTAATTTTAGTGTACCCTACTTACCCCCGAACGTCCAGTAATCAACTAGATTGTGCGAACTTTGATCGTATCGGTTGCCCCGACTACGCCTGGTTGACGTCCGCTAACGATCACAACCGTTACAGGATCAGCCCCAAACAAGCCTTGAGCTTTTAGTTCTTTGGCGATGTCATAACCAGCCTCTTCGCCATCAGGACGAACATAACTGCGGTTAGCATACGTCAATGACAATTGTTGTGCCGATCGCAACTCGCTAGTAACGCTGATAATTGGCAGATTTGGACGATTGGTTGCAATATTAGCCGCCGTCGCACCCGATTTGGTCTCGGCGATAATCGCCACCGCCTCTAGTTGCTCGGCCAATTTAACAGCCGCCGCGCTGATCGCCTCGCGCTGTTTTTTGCTATCAACTCGGGCTTCTTTGGCTGCCTGCACTGGCTCTCGGTCCTGGGTATACAAAATAACTTTCTTCATCGCTGCAACGGTCTCTAGCGGATACGAACCATTGGCGGTTTCATCCGACAACATCACTGCATCAGCACCTTGAACAACAGCGTTCGACACATCGCTCACCTCGGCCCTAGTCGGCTCGGGTGCGCTGACCATGCTGGCCATCATTTGAGTAGCGACGATACTTAGTCGACCATATTTGCGGCACAAAGTAATAATTCGACGCTGAACAATTGGCACCACTTCGGCACCGGCTTCAACCGCCAAGTCACCTCGGGCAACCATAATTCCGTCACTCGCCCTTACGATCGCCTCAAGGGTCTCGTCAACAATTGCCGCCTTGGTTTCGATCTTGGCGATAATCTGAGCATTAGAACCCAATGCAACCAACATCTGACGCAGGTTATTAATATCGTCAGCACTCTGAACAAAACTTAATGCAACATAATCGATGTCGCGGGTTGCGCCAAATTCGATGTCGGCAATGTCTTTTGGTGTCAAAATATCACCACCAAAGTCGGTGTCGGGCAGGTTAATACCCTTGCGGCTCATCAAAGTGCCAGGGTTTTCGACCTTGACCTTGATTGCGGTGTCGCTGATTTTGCCAATGACGGTTGTGCGAATTTTGCCATCAAAAATATATAGTGGCTCGCCCGGTTTGGTCTTCTCGGCCAAGTTATATTGCACTGGTATAGTCAAGCCATTATGCTCGGCTGCAAAGTCCAAGATCAGTTCGTCGCCGGTATTTACGTCGGTATTTTGGGTCAACATACCCAAGCGAATTTTTGGTCCTTGCAAATCTTGCAAAATCGCCACCGGCTTGCTCGTCTTGGCGGTAGCCTGACGGACCCACGCAATCTGCTGATCGCGCTCTTCGTACGAGCCGTGGCTGAAGTTCAATCGAAAGCCGTTAACACCGGCCATCGACAGTTTTTCGATCATCTCGGCCGAGTTGGTGCATGGTCCTAAAGTTGCTAGTATTTTTGTTCGTTTATAGATAACTTTCATAACGAGTATTGTAACATATTAAGATTAATCAGCAAAAAAACAGGCCACCTTGCAGTGGCCTTATTTATATTGTTTTAAAGATTTTCTAACGGTATGCCAGTTTTCTCTGACACTTTTCGGGCCCATTCTAACAACTTTTGAAATTGACTATCGCGCGCCACCTGCTCGGTCTCGTAATCATCAATCCTAGCGATAAATTTATCGATTGTATTCAGCAACCGGTCGTGTGATTTTCGAAAATCAATAATCTCGTCTTCGATATTATTCCGAGTAGCTGGTTGATTATCCATAATGTATATATTTTAGCATAGAATGGCAATCTAAATTAGGAATTGGTCACCTTCGGCGACCCCGAAACTTCACGATTGCAAACACAGTTTGCATCGGAAGATTTCCTTGCGAACTGCCACTGGCAGTTCTCACCCGTCTTGCCAGCTGGCAATCCGGTTTCAGTCTCGTAGGGCAGCAAAATAAAACGCCCATCCAAAGGATGAGCGATTTATTTTGGTGATCTCACCGGGAATTGAACCCGGATTGCCAGGATGAAAACCTGGTGTCCTAACCATTAGACGATGAGACCATGTATATATTGCGAACTGCCATTCTGGGCAGTTCTCACCATTAGACGATGAGACCGTGGTTAAAATATACCTGACGATTGTAGCAAAAAAGTATTTATTTGACTAGTGGGGCGGTATATTTTGTTTGACATATCCTGTATTTGTGATAAATTATAATTTAAAGGTGCACATTTACAAATCGGTTGATTATAGTGTAGGTCTGAACCTACGCTAAAATAATTATTGATATAAAAAAGTATGCCGATAGTGAAAAACATTATCTCGACTGTTTATGGCGTCGAGAGGAAGTTGAAGATAACGGATAATACTCGTCCAATTCTGTATTTCGCCATCTTTGGCATAGTTATACCAGTAGTTCTAGCCATCATCGCCTACCATGTATTCATTTATATGGTTTCCATTTTGTGATGGCTGCGTAGGTATCCGGAAGCCAATAGCTGTTTTTGACTATTGGCTTCCGTGAGCCTTTTTGGCTCGATCTGCACTTGCATTATAATCACTCGATTTGACAACCGGCAGCCACTCCATCAGGGGTGGCTGTTTAATTTATAGTTGACATATCGCCTGTTTTGTGATAGATTATGGCTATCAGTTGTCGGCTGCCCACAACCCTCAAGTGCGACAGTTTCGTCTAAATACAAAGAGCTGTTAGGCTC
>CAIOSL010000071.1 GCA_903861015.1 uncultured bacterium | reverse complement strand
TTGCCTTCATCAGTAATCGTGGCTGATAATTTTTGCAATGACTTAACAAATTCAGGCATAGCCGATGTTATTTTGTCCGATCGCCACTTTTCCCAAGCAATAGCCTCGTCTTCGGCTAAGCTTTTTGGAAAATTGCGAGCTTTGTAATGCAGCAATAGCGGCGCCAACCGTTCATCGGTAAAGTTAGGGTGAAAGTCGGCCAGCTCGCGTTCACTGGCATTACGCACGGTTTCAATACGCATCTTGTCGATATCGGGTACAAAACCGTCGTATAATTGCGCCTCAACCTCTGCTGCCCTCGAGTATTCTTGCCGATTTTCAAATAACGAACGGATGTTCTCGGCGAATGACGGTGCCGATAGCAAGGTTGCTTTGTGCCGAGCGATCGTATCTTCATCCAAAGATAATCGCACCCAACCATCACCCGCCGCCAAAACCCCCATCGGCGCTACGGCCGGCGCGCGGTTGTACTGCAAATCTTTGACGGGCAATTTAACAAAACCTTCCGCCTGGCGATCTTCCCAAGTGGCATACAATTTTTTGGCGAGCTCGCTTTGAGTCAAGCCAATAAAGGGCGTCGGGTCATACCGCAGATCATAAATCACGACATTGCCATTTTTGCCGGGCGCAATCGGAAACGCCACCGTCGCCTTGTTGTATTCGGTATCAAATCGGCCGCTAACATAGACGAATGGTTGTTTGTTGTCCAAATTAACCAACTTTTTGACTTCACTTTTATCGCGCATTTTTAACAAATATTCGTATAGCTGTGGCTGTTTGTCACGGATCAGTCGAGTTACCGCGATCAAAGCCTCGACATCACTGAGTGCATCATGAGCCTTAAAATGATCAATCTGGTTAGCGCTGGCGATCAATTCCAACCGATTAGTTGCGTTGCCTTTATCGTCAACTGGCCATACAATTCCATCAGGTCGAAGCGCCCGCGTCATTCTAATGACATCCAACAGGTCCCAACGCGACCGACCGTCTTTGTAACTCCATTCATACGGGT
Source organism: uncultured bacterium (assembly GCA_903861015.1). GTDB lineage: Bacteria > Patescibacteriota > Saccharimonadia > Saccharimonadales > Saccharimonadaceae > UBA1547. The sequence continues at coordinate 20,723 of CAIOSL010000071.1, read as the reverse complement.
CGAAAAAATTACGCCAAAACAAATGACGCATAAACTCGTCGTCAAAGCGGATATTATTAAAGCCAACCGCGATCGTCTCCGGCGTAAAAACATCGTCAATTATCATTCGTGCAAATTCGGCCTCAGTCAGGCCATCACTGACGGTCTGCTGTGGGGTGATGCCCGTCACCATCAGCGCCTCGGGGCTTGGCAAAACATCGTCATTTAACTTGAGCAATACGTTGACCGGCTGGCCGATCTGGTTTAAAGCCATATCGGTCCGAATACCAGCAAACTGCATCACTCGAGCATCGCGAGCGTTTAAGCCGCTGGTCTCGAGATCGTAAAAAAAGAAAGTTTTAGCCATTAATTTAATTATAGCTAGACAGACGTCAAATAGATAGGCATAAGATAGGCCTATCATTCAGCGTAGGCTACTTTTAAAGCACCAAAACTACTGTTCTATAAACGTAAATTCGTTATCGCCGATTTTGACGATGCTGTCATCTTTGACGCCACGACGTCGCAGTTCGTGCGATATACCAAGTTTGCGCATAATATCACGCAAACGGTTAACGCCATCATAATTATCAAAATTTGTACGCAGGGCAAAGCGTTCAATCTTTTCGCCGCTGACAATAAACGATATTTGGTCGTCGGCTTCGACTCGTTCGACCTTCCAACCATCCGCCAATTTGTCGGCGCTAAGTGAGATCGTTGCGATCTCGTCAGACGTATCTTCGACCATTTCAGTAACTTCACGAGCAGCGGTAACTTTTACTAACAACGCGCGCAAAACATCTTGCAACCCAATATGGGCACTCGACGAAATCGCATAAACCGGCTTGTCACCAGCAACAGCTTTGACAGCATCAATCTGCATATCAATAATTTCTTGGTCCATACCTTCGGTTTTGGTCAAAACAATCACCTCGGGACGAGTTGACAAATCGATGCTGTAATTAGCTAATTCTGATCGAATTACCATGTAGTCTTTGGCAACGTCATTCGAATAGACGTCGATCATATGCAAAATCACCGCCGTGCGTTCGATATGACGCAAGAATGCATCTCCCAGGCCCTTGCCTTCGCTAGCGCCTTCGATTAACCCCGGAATATCGGCAATCAACAAGCTGTTTTGGTCAACATCGGCTACACCCAAGTTAGGAGTTAAAGTTGTAAAGGCATAATCAGCAATCTCGGGGCGGGCATTACTGACAACCGACAAGAAAGTCGATTTGCCGGCGTTAGGAAACCCGACCAAACCGACATCGGCTAATAATTTAAGTTCCAGCTCGGCTTCAAAAACCTCGCCTGGTTCGCCTTTTTCGGCAATTCGCGGTGTTTGGCGGACCGATGACTTAAAGTGGGCATTGCCCGAACCACCTTCGCCACCTTTGGCGATAATCACCTGTTGACCATCAAATGTCAGATCGGCAATCACCTGACCGTCACGGCGAACGATCGTGCCAACCGGTACTTTAACATAAAGTGACTTGCCGGCAGCACCAGTACGGTCACGAATCGAACCGTTTTGACCGGCCTCGGCTTTTAGTTCAGGCTTGAAGCGAAAATCAATTAAGGTGTTGAGGCCACCATCGGCCACAAAAACCACATTGCCGCCATCACCACCAACACCACCATCAGGGCCGCCTTTGGCGATATAAATCTCATGACGAAAACTGACAGCTCCGTCGCCGCCTTTGCCTGCACTGATGAATACTTTGGCGGTATCGACAAACATACACTTATATTATATCACAATTTAACTTAAAATAACAGTAAAGATTCAAAAATGTCACCAACTAATGAATGAACAAGTATTGGCCGACATTGGCCGCCGGTACAATACGACCCGACACAATGTTATAACCGCCGCCAGATACATAAGCGTTCATCTCGCTGATACTAATATCGCCGTTTTCTAGCACACTTTCGACGATCGCTACGTGACCAAAACCACCGCCGTTTTGCATAATCGCCCCGACACTAGGTGTTCGGTTGACCAGCAACCCGACCTGACTGGCCAGATAGGCCCAAGAACTGGCATTACCCCACTGCGACAAACTGCCGCTACCACCGACCGGCAAACCTAATTCGACACGGCGATTAAAGGCGTAAAGCGTACAGTTACCGTGAGCGTACGGACCATCATCGGGCGTACCGGTACGAATATACCAAGTTCGGCCATCAAAGCCACCGCTGGCACCCGAGAAATAATTGATGACAACCGGTGCCACATAACCTGGTCGCTCGTTGTTTGGCAAAACTCCGTCCGGCAAAATAATCTTGGTATTTGGCACCAGACCGCTGATCTCGAGGTCGTTATAGCCAATCAAACGAGTCTTGTCGACGCCATATTTGGATGCGATTGTATCGACGGTGTCGCTTGACTTGACGTCATACAAGATACCGTTGATTGGCAGAATTCGAAGGGTTGTACCGACCGTCAAAGCGTCGGTTGTCAGGTTATTGGCCCATTTGATGGTTTGGGTCGAAATACCGAATTTTGAGGCCAGCAAACCAACCGTATCGCCCGCCACAACCGTATAGCTTTTGACGGAACGGTTTTCGACGCTCGACGCAATAATCTGCGGTTTGGTGGTGGTTGTGCCGTTAGACTGCTCAAATTCGCTTTTTATTTGAACCGAGACGGCCAAGTTGGCAACCGATGTTGCCACTGGCAGATTGGCTGATTGCGCTATTACCGCCGCCACGTTAGTCGCGACCACGCTATCAACCGATGTCTGTTCGGCTTTAGTCACCGAATCGACGTTGGCAACATTAGCGACCGATGGGCTGGCCTGGGTGCTGCTGTAACCAACTGATACAAAAGTGATCACCAAAGCAAACAAACCGGCATATATAGCAACCACTGATGGTTTAATTTTTGGCATAGCTTTGGCCCGTCGCCTGGTTGGCGTCGGAACTTTGCTTGCATCATTCGATCCCGAATTAAAACTCGGTTTGATCTGATTTGGAATCATCATTCTCCCGCAATTCGCTAATTAAACGAACCGCATCTCTTTATTTTTCAAAATTATTGAGAAATGTGCTAGTGATTATTATAGCTAATAAGCATGCGCCTGTCAATTTAGAGGGCGCTGCATTTGACCTTGCAGTGGTTGACAATATTGGCTTCGTGCTCGGCGCTGGTCTTGGCAAAATAGGTTACGTCGTCGTCGCCACTCAAGAAAAACAGGTAATCGCCGTCGGCCGGTTGTGCCACCGCAATCAAGGCGCCCAGGCCAGGTGTGGCGATTGGTCCGGGCGGCAGACCGGCAAATCGACGAGTATTGTACGGCGAATTGAGGTTGGGATCGCGCGCCACACCGGTCTTGTCGGCAATGTACTGGTAGGTTACGTCCGACCCTAGTTGCATGCCAATCTTGAGGCGACTATAAAACACCTGAGCAACTTGCTTTTGATCGGCCACACCACTGGCTTCGCGCTGAATGATTGAAGCCAATGTAATCCCCTGATATAACGTCAAGCCATGCTTGGTGAAGGCATCAATCAGATGGCTGTCTTGGACCACCTGGTAATACTCGGCAAATGTCGCCTGCAAGATATCTTCGACGGTGGCACCGGTGTTAAATTTGTAAGTTTCGCCATAAACGTATCCTTCGAGGTCGGCTGAAGCTGGCTTGCCGATGAAGAGCGGACTGGTATAAGTCTTTTTGAAGGCGGCGCTGATCTGTTGATCGCTATAACCAGCTTTTTTAAGGACCGTCGTAACATCATATTTTTTGGTCGAGCTAGAATTGTCGACCAAGGTAGCCCCAGGATAAAAAGTAATACTAAACTGGTCGACCGAACCTTTGACCAAATGCTCGACGATCTGAGCAGTTGATTCGGCCGGCGACAATCGATAAGTTCCGGCCTGCAAACTGTTATTTTTGCCGCTTATACGCGTATATATGTCAAAAGCCGTCTCGGATCGAATAACCGATTGGGTCTTTAGCTGGTGGGCGATTTGGCTGGGTGTACTGCCCGAAACAATCGTTACGACCTCAAGCTGATTAATATCGCTACCTACCGGTGATAATTGGTAGTTGTACCACGCCACTACCCCGCCCAAAAACACCAGTAAAGCGATCAAGCCGCCAACAATAAACCGCTTGATTTTTCTAGGCGATTTGGCCTTTTTTGGCCTTAGTAGTCCGCTGGGCTGATTGACGATCGGCTGGGGCGCTGGGTGTTTGACGTCGGCATCAGGCATAATTTTGTTCTAGATAATCTTGTAATATAATCGCCGCCGCTTGGGCGTCAATATCGGCTTTGGTATATGGCTTTTTGTAGCTAATCAGGCGCTGTTCGGCCATAACACTGGTTAGCGATTCGTCCTGAAAGGCTATTTTGGGCGCCATATCAGTCAGTTGCTGGGCGAAATCTTCAACATATTTGGTTTGGTTGGTCGCCTCGCCGGACTGGTTGCGTGGATAACCAACCACCAAAATATCGGCCTTTTCACGAGCCAATACCTCGGCAATTGATTGAATTTCGTTACCATCAACCAATATCGTATCGTAAGGTACGGCGATCCTGATGGCGCTATCGCCAACCGCTACGCCAATCCTTTTCTCACCCACATCCAGGCAAACCAACGAGACAGACTTAGGCATTTGTTGATACAAACTCGACTTGAATTTTGTTGTCATCACTAGGCACGGTATTTACCCAAAAATACGAGAACTTAACATCGACATCACTGACGCCAGTAATACTTTCGAGGGTCGACTGAGCCTCGCCGTAGCGTTTGTCTTTGACTAGTTGTTTGACAAGCGTCTGGTCGATATTTGGTCCAATTTGGCCAACTGTGGCAATGTTAATTGTGGCACCTTGATCGTTATTAAAATAACCCGACAAAACTACCTTTGATACACCGTCATCGTAAATTCGCTGGTTACGAACATTGGTTATTTGCTTGGCAATTGCGTCCTTCAAGAACGCCTGGACCTCGGATTTGGCGATAGCTGTTATAGAGTAAGATGCCTTGGATGTCAATTTTACCTTGCCGCCAACCGCTTCTTCGCCCAAAGCCGGTACTGATACCGCCGCCGCTCGATTAACTGTGAAGCTATCGCTAATCACCGACTCGCCGTTAACAAATTGTTCGACTAATTGCTGCTTGACGGTGTCGGTTGGCAGCGCCACCAGTGCCTGCGAAGCTTTTTGAATATCGTCAGCCGTGACGATTGTCGCCATGCGAGTTGTACCGCCAGACATCACCGTACCCAGGGCGTCAACTTTGGCGCTGGTTGGAATAGTTTCGATCGTGTACAGGCCAGCCACGACGTTATATGATTCGCCGCTAGCAAGTGCCTGAACGCCAACCGTGGCCTTGCCAGACGCACTGCCCGCCAGTGTACAGGCACTGGACAAGCCACTAAAGCTAGGTACCGATACGGCCGCACTACTGACGAACACCTGACCGCCGTCAGCTGTAAATTTGGTGCCGGCTGGCAGCGTAAAGCCACTTGGATAATCACAGTTGCGAACCGTCATCGTGCCGCTGGCTTTGGCGCCTAAATCTTTTTGGCCGGTGGCCGTGAAATCAACACTGACGTCGGCGTCTGACTGCTTGGATATTGTTTGAATAATGTTTTTGCTAATATCGGTGGCTGTCGTACCGCCCAGTTTTAATGCCAGACTGACCGGTGCCAGCGAGGTCTTAGTGGTAATAATAACCCTGGCCGATGGAGCATAGATCGTCGCCCAGACCAAAAAACCGACGACAAATGGAGCAATCAGGATAAAGGCAAACAAACGTTTACGAAATCGCGAAAAGTCCGGCACTTTATTGCCTCGATCAGATGATTTAGGAGTCTTGAAGTCATGAACAGCAACAGTAGGTATTTCGTTTTCGACATCGATCGATTCAATCGCTTCACTGACATCATCGCGTTTAATGACGAGTGGAGTGGTTTTTTGCAATTCGCCAACCGGCAACTGAGCGCCGTCAATTACATCCTCGCCATCGTCAATATCCAATGCCGCAATTTCAGCAATTTCGGGTTCGCTTTGAAGATTTTTGGCGACTGGTATTTTGGCCATCGACGACAACGCAATTAAGGCCGGGTTGTTGGTAACGATAACCAGATGTTTTTTGCTGTTTTCGGCTTGACGCGCCAACAAACGCAAATTAACCGCACTTTGCAAAACGCCAATTCGCTTTGGCGGCACCAGCGCCACGATCTTGTCTTTGCTGGCTTTCACCTTACCGATTATGGCCGTGATGTCGTCTTCGACGTCAATATAGATTACATCTTTACTCATATTTATATCCTGAGGATCCGGTTGAGTTTGTCTTTGATGGTATCGCTACCACTGCTGCCTATAATTGTATCATAGCCAACTCGCAGCAGGCCCATGGCAGTAATAAAGGTGTGATCGGTGACCATGTCGGTTTGATCGGTTATGCCAGCGACTTCGGATGGTTTTATCAGATGAACGGTTGGTTTTTTGGTAAATGGCAAATCATGATGCCAGTCTTGTTTTTGTAAGGCCTCGACTAGCTTGGTTAGGCTAGCACCGCCACCACAAAGCAAAATTCGATTCGGCAAATGATCGGCCGAACTAAACTCGCCGAGGGCCAATTCAACACCAGCAATCCAAACCTCCAAGGTCTTGTCGATAGCGTCATTAGCCTCTTTGGCGACCGTTGGCTTGAGTTTAGAATTTTCGATATTGAGTTTTAGTTTTTCGGCCTCGCTGTATGACAAATCTAGTTCGCTAGCGATTGTGTGCGTAAAACTGCGACCACCAATACCAAACATCTTGGTACCTTCGACACCGCCATCGTTGACCACTGCAATGTCAGTCGTACCGCCACCAACATCGGCCAATATTGCCGTAAAATTACTGTTGGCATCGGTCCCCAGTACACTGCGGCTAACCGCAAACGGCTCGGCCGCTACCGCCAACAGTTCAAGTGATAATTCGTCGGCCACACGCTCTAGAGCGCTAATATGCACCATTGGTGCAAATGCAGTATAGATCTGAACCGCTACATCATGCCCCTGAAAACCGATGGGGTTGCTGACTTTGTAACCATCAATATGAATGCTGACCAATGCGCTGTTGACCAATTTGATTTCAACATCAGCATTACCGGTCTCGAGAGCGATTTGCTTTTGAGCCTTGGCCTGAGCCCGCTCTTGAACTTTCTCGATAATAAATTCCATCTCGGCAGTATCCAGCGCTCGATCCGGCTGTGGACGACGGTAACGAATCGTATTGGTTACACCTTTGACTAGTTCGCCAGCAATACCAATTACCACTCGCTTGGCTTGAACTTTTGCCTGATCCTCGGCCTCCGACAAGGCGACTTCGCAGTTGCGCACCACGCCAGATATATCAGCAATTGCACCAGCGTACATATCGCTCAGTTGTTGATGAGCCCGCCCCACCCCAACGATAGTCAAGTGATCGTCGTCTAATTTGGCGATTAGCGCCTTGACATACTCGGTGCCAATATCCAGCGCCCCAATGTAGTCACTGGCCGAATTAAGAGTTCGAGATTTGCGAAGCTTATCAAATACCATATAACCTCCATTATATACTAATAGAGGTTATGGTTATAGTCGGTTAATATTATCTGCTTTTCGTTAAGACCGCTTTGATTCGGCGAACACCGGCGCTAGAGGCTTCTTCTTTAATAATCTTGAAGTGATTGCCGCCCTCGGCCAGTTGCGCCGTATGATCGACATGAGGGCCACCACAAACTTCAAAACTAAAAGGTTTGTCGGCGCCATCGGCAATCATTTTGTAAACCTTGACCGTATCACCATAACGATCGCCAAATTCGCCGTATGCACCCAGATCTTCCAGGGCAACCTTGGTTGGATATTCGGCAAAGCTAACTTTTAGATCTTTGTCGATTTGTTCGTTAACAATGTCTTCGACTTGCTTTAACTGTTCGGCCGTAACTTTCTCGGGGTACGAAAAGTCGTAACGCAAACGCTCTTCGGTAATATTGCTGCCTCGTTGAGCAACATCGTCACCCAAAACCAAACGCAAAGCCTGTCCCATCAGGTGGGTTGCCGTATGATACTTTTTAAACTCAATCGTTTGGCCACCTAAACCACCCTTAAACGTGCCTTTGGTAGCGGTTTGGCTGCGCATTCGCTGTTCGGCCATTTTGCCGTCAAATTCTGATCGCCAATTATCGGATAACGTAATATTTTGCTTGAAAGCCTCTTCGGTCGATAATTCAACCGGAAACCCATAGGTGTCATAAAGCGCAAATAATTCAGCCCCGGTCAAACCATCTGCGGCAAACTTAGCTAGCTCGCGCAGACCTTTTTGTAATGTCTGGCGGAAAGCTTTTTCTTCACGAACCAAGACTGTGACAACTTCTTCGCGCTGAGCGGCAACTTCGGGATAGTCGTTGGCGTACAGGTCGGCAATAACCGGTACAACTTCTTGCAGGAAGTTTTGCTCGATCCCCAAATCAAAGGCAAAACGAATCGCGCGGCGCAACAGTCGGCGCATGACATAACCTTGCTCTTTGTTAGCTGGGCGAACACCGTCAACCGCCAAAAAAGTGGCGGCACGCAAGTGGTCGGCGATAACACGCATACTTTGAGTGTGGCTTTCGTAATTTTTGCCACTTAACTGTTGTAACTTCTCGATAATCGGCCACATAACGCTGATCCTAAAGACGTCCGAATTGTTGATCCGGGCTGCCGCAATGCGCTCTAGCCCACCACCAAAGTCAACGTTTTGCTTGGCTAGTGGCGCAAAACTGCCATCTTCCATGCGTCGATATTGCATAAAAACCTGGTTGCCGATTTCCATAAACTGACCGCTGTCGCTGGCTGGATGAGCCAAACCAAAACCTTCGGCGTGGTTTTCGGGGCCAAAGTCATAAAAGACTTCGCTGTCCGGCCCACATGGATCACCAATCGGAGTTTTGTTCAAACCGCCGCCACGACTCCACCAGTTCTCGCCATCATCATAAAAGAAGATTCGTTCGCCCGGTTTGATACCGCGCCGATTACCGTCCGCCTGGCTACCAATCTCGACAATTTTGGCCTCGATACACTTTTCGGCAAAGACTTTTTGCCAAATATTGGCCGCCTCGTCATCACGTGGAATGCCGTGCTTTTCATCACCAATAAATGCCGTAACGTAAATTTTGTTTGGATCCAAGCCAACTTTATCGGTCAAAAATTCAAAAAACCAACGAATTTGTTGCTCTTTAAAGTAATCGCCCAAACTACAGTTGCCCACCATTTCAAAGACAGTCGTATGGCGATTGTCACCAACGTCATCGATATCCTGTGCTCGCAAACAAGTTTGGCTGTCGGTCAAACGCACACCTTCCGGGTGAGTTTCGCCCAACAAATAAGGTAGTAACGGCTGCATGCCGCTGCCAGTAAACAAAGTTGACGGATCGTTTTGCGGAATTAGCTTGGCACGTGGAATGATTGTGTGACCACGTTCTTTAAAAAACTCTAGGTAGGCGTTTCTAATTTGTTGGGCATTCATATATCTGTTATTATAACATTTTTTCGTAAGCGTACCAGAACAACTAAACTATTATTCCGCCGCCCAAACACTCTTGGCCGTCATAAATAACAACCGATTGACCAGGTGCAATTGCCCGTTCCGGGCTATCAAGTTCTAGCTCGACATTATTATCAACATACGACAGGTTCGCCCAAACCAGTGGCGCGCGGTGACGCACCCTAATTTGATAACGGCCAATACTTGGCGCTTGGTTGATCCAATGGATACTAGCCAAACTAATTTTTTTACGCCACAGTGTTTCGTCGTTCAGATCGGTCGTCACGTAGACCTCGTTTTTTGCCATATCCTTACCAACGACGTAATATGGCAAACCGCCGCCCAGTTCAAGGCCATGACGCTGACCCAATGTGTAAAAAATCGCTCCATCATGATAACCCAGAACTTTTTGGCTGTTTTTGTCGACAATCGGCCCTGGTTTTTGGTCGACATAAATACTCAAAAACTCGCGGATACCGATTTGACCGACAAAACAAATTCCCTGCGAATCTTTTTTGGCCGCCGTCGACAGGCCCCGCTCGGCCGCCATTTGACGTACAACTGGTTTAGTAAAACCACCGACCGGAAACAAGGTTTTTGACATAGCCTGGCCGGTGACGCGATACAAAAAATATGTTTGATCTTTGTTATCGTCAACCGCCCTCAATAACCGATTGCCTTCAACCTGGGCGTAATGGCCAGTTGCGATCATGTCGGCGCCATCGGCCAGGGCCGCGTCCAAAAACAACCTAAATTTAACTTCTTGGTTACACATAATGTCCGGGTTGGGCGTGCGGCCGTTTTTGTATTCGTCGATCATATAATCAACGACTTTTTGCTTGTATTCTTTTTCAAAATCAAAGACTTTAAAATCGATCCCCAAGTTAACTGCCACCCGCTTGGCGTCCGCCAAATCGTCCGCCCACGGGCATTTAACACCCGGTAAATCCTGGGTCCAGTTTTTCATATAAACACCAGCTACGTCGTAGCCTTGTTCAATTAACAAAGCCGCCGACAATGACGAATCGACTCCACCGCTCATTCCAACATAAACTTTTTTATTTGAATTCATGACCATATCCCCGTTACATAAAACACTACTATTTTAGCCGATTCCGACAAGGCCAGCCACCAGCCATGCGGATTGGTCCACCACCAATACGACCAGTCGCTATCGGTCAAAACTGGACTATTGCGAATAATCACCCCGTGAGTTCGCTTATTAAATTCCAAACTGGCTCGCCGTTGATGATAGCCCGATGTCACCAAAATCACGTTTTTTATACTGCGGCTTTCAAAAATCGTCTGGCTGTTTTCGGCGTTTTGCTGGGTAGTGGCCGAATATTCGTCCAGATAAATATCGCCAGCATCAACTCCGTCGGCCACAGCCAGCGCCTTCATAGCGGCGGCGTTGCTGGGGCCGGATTTGTCTTGGGCGGCACCAGAAAATATCAAAGTTTTCGACCAACCTTTTTTGTACAGGTCAACCGCCTGTTTGGTCCTGGCGCCAGTGTCGCCGCCACTAACCGCCACAATTGCATCGGCCATCGCACATTTGGCATCGCTGCCCGGCGCCAGCGCACATTTGTCCAGGTCGTTGGGTTGCAAATAAATCGTTAGGCCAATTGTCACTACAACCAGCAAAACAATCAAACTTAAGGCTTTATGGATCATCGCTTTAGCCTTGCGTATTCTTGGGTTACCGTATCGATAACAATTTGTCCGGCCAAGTCAATATTGGCAACATCCGACAAATGCCCTAGGGTAATTCGAATACTGCCATCGGCCACCTCGTCACTTAAACCAATCGCCGTCAAAACGTGCGACCGCGTGCCCTTGTTGGCCGCGCAAGCACTGCCGGTCGACACCAGAACCCCCTTGGCTTCCAAAAGAAATACCAGCCGCTCGCCGTCCAACCCCGGAAAAGCAATGTGCAAATGACCAGCCAAACGATGTTTTTGATGACCCGACACTACTGCCTCCGGAAAAGCTGCCACCAAAATCGCTTGCAAACCATCTCGCAAATCCGCCAGTCGCTCGGCCTCGTATTTGCGATGTGTCGTCACCAGCTGCAACGCTTTCGCAAAGCCAATCACCCCGGCCACGTTTTCGGTTCCGCTGCGCAAACCCCGCTCTTGTCCGCCGCCAACAATTAATGGCGTTAATAACACGTGGCTAGCCGTCCACAGCAGACCAACTTGTTTTGGCCCATAAATCTTGCCCGAGTTAATCGTCAGCATATCGATGCCCAACCGCGCCACATTAACATCTAACTGACCGACACCTTGCGACGCATCGCAGTGCAAATAAATCGGTGTCTTGTCGCCGCGCATCAAACGCGATTGTCTTTCGTCTTTTATAACCTGAGCAATATCACGAATCGGCTGCACCGTACCCAGTTCGTTGTTGGCTAGCGCAATGCTGACCAATTGCGTGTCGTTCCGTATTGCCAACTTGACCGCCAGGACCGGCACAAAACCACGTATATCGGCCGACACTATCGTATGATCACGGACCTTGGCGCTGTTTAAAACCGCATGATGCTCAATATTGTCCGTTACGACATGGCCGCTAGCACCATTAAACGCCATATTAATCGACTCGGTTGCACCAGCCGTAATAATAATTTCGCCAGGTTTGCCCCCAATCGCCGTCGCCAAATCGTGCCTGGCTTGTTCGTAGGCGCGACGTACCGCCACGGCTGGCGCATACGGACTAGATGGATTATAAAATTGATCACTAAAATAAGGCTGCATCGCCGATAGAACCCGAGGGTCTAGCGGTGTGGCAGCAGCATGATCAAGATAAATAAGCTGATTATGTGTCACTTTTTAATTATAACGGTTATTGAAGTTTTTTACCCGAGACTGGGTCGATTTTGTAAAGTTGGCGCATTACTATGCTGTAATATATATTGGTCGCCTGGATAAAATTATCCAATTCTTGCCCCGCTACCTGGACGCATTCCATACTGCCATTAAGCGTATTAACACGCAGAATACCGTTGTCATTAACTTCGTAGTGCAAAGTTACCGATCGCGACGTATGACTGACGTCAGTGATTTCTTGATGAAAGAACCAACTGGATTGATTGTCGTTAAAAAATTCGCGTCGTTCACCCGGTTTGACCACTCCAAAGATCTTGGCGCCGATTTCACTTTCTAAAGATTTGAGCGATTTTTCGGTAACAAGTTGCGGCTTCCAGTCACGACTGAATAGTTTGCGCGCAATGGCCGATATAAACCGGTTCTTGTCGACAATGTGGGTCGACGATTGCAACGCAATATAATCCAAACGAGCCTGTTGCAGGTGTTCGGCTATTTTATGCAGATTATCAATCGTTGGATCAGTTTTTGGGATCATATTGTGATTAGATTTTAAACAATTGTTTGGCATTGGCGGTTGTGACCTGGGCGACTTCCGTAACCGAAATTTGCCTTAGCATCGCTTGATGTTCGGCGACATTCCTCACAAACGCTGGTTCGTTTATTTTACCACGAAACGGGTTGGGTGTCAAGTACGGCGCATCTGTTTCGAGAACAATTTGATCTAGTGGCAGGCCGGCAAACATATCAATCAACTGCTGGTCTTTGACAAAAGTACTAAAACCATTGACGCCTATCATCAAACCCCGTCGCAAGCACTCCATGGCATTAGCTGGCGTATCAGTAAAACTATGTACGACACCTCTTAAATTGCTGTGCGATCGAAAGTTATCGAATATCGGCCAAAAATCATCAAAAGCTTCACGAACATGAAAAACAATCGGCAAATCATGCCGCAACGCAATCTCGATCTGCGCCTCCAAGGCCTTGATCTGATCTTGGCGCGGACTAAAGTTATAATGGTAATCCAGACCAATCTCGCCAATGGCGACAATCTTGGGGTTTTCGGTTGCCGCTAGAGGTTCGATCGCCGCCCAGCCACCAGCCGCCTCGTGTGGATGCACTCCAATGGCGGCATACAACCCGTCTCGACCAGCCACAAAATCGACCGCCCGCTGCGAACTAGACTGATCAGTGCCGATGCATATCAATTGATCGACACCGTTTTGGCGCGCCCGTTTTATAACTTCGTCAACCGGCAAACCATAGTCAGGTTCGTGAATATGGCAATGTGTATCGATTAACATACCTAGGCTCGGTTGGCGTTAGGGTCGGCGGTGTGTTTGTATATTTTTGGGAACAGCACTTCGGTATCGACAATTACACCAGATTCAAAGGTTTTGTGAATAGTCGCAGCGGTCGTTGGCAAGAATGGCACCAACAAATCGCCGATCTGTAACAGCGCCCCGACCGCGTAAGCCAGCACATCATTGAGGTGCGCTTTGGCATCGGCATCGGTAGTGGCTTTTTTAGCTATCTCCCATGGCTTGACGTTCTCGATGTATTGATTCAGGCTGCGCACCATCAACCAAACTTCGTCGATCGCTCGGTTAAACTCTAATTTTTCCATCGCCTCGTGATAAGCGCTCATATCGTGCTCGCCCTGTGGCGCCACACCAATAACACCGGCCTGGTAGCGGCCGATCATGCCCGAAACGCGCCTAATCAGGTTGCCCAGATCATTAGCCAGTTCGGTATTATACGAATTTTCGAACTTTTCCCAGGTAAAGTCGCCGTCATCAAGCGTCGGGATGTGGCGCGAGAAATAATAACGAAAGGCATCCAGACCATAATCGTTAATCACCTCGATTGGGTCAACCACGTTACCAACGGTCTTGCTCATTTTGGCGCCACCAACATTGACATGTCCGTGCACTAATAATTTCTTTGGCAGTTCCAGCCCAGCACCAAGCAACATCGCTGGCCAAATACCAGCATGAAACCGCAAAATGTCTTTGCCAACCACCTGCACATCGGCTGGCCAATATTGTTGCCAGTCGCTATTGTCGGGATATCCCAAAACCGTAATATAGTTAGCCAGGGCATCCAGCCAAACATACATCACCTGATCTGGGTCGCCAGGTACTGGTATACCCCAACTCAGGTTCTTTTTTGGACGCGATATACTGACGTCTTGCAAACCGTCTTTGATTAGTTCTAAGAATTCTTTTTTGCGGAATTCCGGAACAATCTTTAATTCGTCATCGGTTATAGACTGGCGCACTCGATCGGTAAATGCGCTGGTTTTTAGGTAATAATTCTCTTCGCTGAGGTGTTGGTATGGTTGTTGATGATCAGGGCAGATGCCGCCATTAGTCGTCGCTTCTTTGTCGGACACGAACGATTCACAGCCAACACAGTACCAACCTTCGTAACTGCCTTTATAGATATATGGCTGCAAAACCTGCCACAGGTATTGAACAGATTGAATATGATGAATGTCAGTTGTACGGACAAAATCCGTATAGCTGGCCTCCATTCGCTTCATTAAGGCTTCAAAATTAACATACATCTGGTCAGTATAACCTTGTGGATCCAAGCCAGCCGCTGCTGCTTTGGCGGCAATCTTGTTGCCGTGCTCGTCAGTTCCCACCTGAAACCTAACCTCGTGACCGTTTTGCTTTTGATAGCGCGTCCAGATGTCGGCCAACAGATAATCTAGGGCGTTGCCGATATGTGGCGTGCCGTTAACATAAGGAATGGCGGTGGTGATATATAGCTTTTTATCCATATTTAATACCATTGTAACAGATTAAATAACAACAGACGAGTTGCATCTGTTGTTATTGATCGTTAACCGACTGGCTATTTTTTGGTAACCGGATGGTCTAGCAAATAAATCTGTGACTGAACGTTAACAACACCGTTCTGATCACCCAAATCTTTATAATTTTGCAAGGCTTGCTCGAGGTCGGCCCTGGCTTTGACGGGGTTACTGTTTAGCAATCTGACGGCGTCCATCGTCAACGAATCGGCCGCATCCTTCGGCGTTTGGGTTTGGTTTTGAGTATTTGCAGATTGTTTGGTCATTGACTTGATCGCCCAGGCCGCACCAAAGCCGATAGCAATTACCAAGACTGTCGCGATAATGATTGTTATGAGTTGTTTCTTATTATTTAACATATCTATCCCTTTGCTATATTAATTTGTTTTTAGCCCGAAACCGTAAACGTGTCATTGCCAGTAAAGACATGGACGTAATCTGATCCGCTCTGATACTTTGAGCCGCCGCTAGCGTCGAGTGACCCAATCGGGTACCGAACAATGACTATACCCTGATAGCCCGAGCCACCTTGACCAGATCTTCCCGATCCACCACCACCGCCAGCACCGTAGTATGAGGCATTGCTACCAGTTGCGCCCCTGCCCCATGCACCACTACCTCCACCATTAGAGCCACCAGAACCCCAATATGAAGAGCAGTTATCACCACCACCGCCACCGCCAGCACCATAGGCGTAGGTGTTACCGCTTATGCCACTCGAGAAACCAACGCCGCCTTGCATCGTTCCGGGGCCTGTGCCACCGGACCAGGCATCACCACCTTGACCACCAGCACCGCCACCGCCACCGCCAGCATAGTAGTGTGTACTATTACAAGAGCCGCCTTGTCTCCAGCCACCACGACCACCGATATTCGAATACCCGCCTGGTTGGTAGTTACCGCTGTAGTTTGTATTTCCCGGATCAGTACCGCCGCCGCCGCCGCCCGATCCACCAGTTGCACCGGTTGTATTGACATTGCCGCCACGACCGCCACCGTATGCTGTATTGCCAAAAATCGATGAGTTGCCGCCGTTAGCCTGCGGCCCGCCGCCGCCGCCAATACCAACACCGTAACCTTGGCTGTAAACGCCCGGCCAGAGGTCCAGGACGCCGCCGCCACCACCACCGCCACCGTTGTCAAAGCCACCACCGCCACCGCCAGCTACGATCAAGACATGGACGTTTGGAACCGGCCTGTAATATTGCGACCAACCGGTCGCGCTCCATGGGCCAGTTGAATATGGGCTATAGCACTGCGCCTGGGCGTCATTAGTATAATAATATCCAATTTTGGCAGTCGTAAAGTTGTTGCCGTTACCCGATGTGGCTACCCAACCGCTGTCGTAACCGTAATTGGTGTAATAGTGGTACTGGTAACGCGGCACCGAGCTGCCAGGACAGGTTGGTGTATTCCAGCTGTAATAGGTCCAATACCAATCGGGGGTTGAATTAGTAACCGTAAGGGTGGCTGGAGCGGTCGTGATTGGATGAATATAATTTGGACCTTCGACACCAACCGTTGCCGTACTGAGAACCGTAGGGCTGAGATAGCACCTGGCTTCGGCTCGGTATCCATATTTGGTACCTTCGGTTGGAGTTTGGGTAGTGGTATTTGATCCAGACCAGGCAGCGTAGGTGCTCCACGAGCCGTCGTTGGTTCGGACATCAAATTGGTATTGCACCGATGCGCCAGGCGCCGTACAGGTAACAGCGCTCGAGACGACGTTAATAGAACCGCTAACCAATGCCACTGATGTAATAACAGGCGTTGCCGGTGGATTGACAGGGTACGTATAGGTCGACTCCGAATTCTCGCTAAAGGAACTAAACAGCGAATCACTAGAATAACAACGAGCCTGGGCTACGTAACCATATTTGACACCCTCGGTCGCTGTTTGAGTAGCCGACGAGGCTGACGACCAGTCGGTGTAATCGGTCCAAGCTCCATCATTAGTACGCGATTTGAAGTGATATTGAATAGTACCAGAAGTACATGTCAAAGGTGTTATGTCGGCTCTGATCAAACCCGAGTTCAATCCGACATTTACTACTGGTGTTGCCGGTGGGTCGATGGCAAGTAAGGTCGAACAAACACCAGGCGATGATTCTTTGTAGGCCGAATTAGTGATTGAATTTTTGGTACCATTGGCGTTATAGCCCCGAATGCAGTAATCGGTCGAGCTAACGATCACCTGAATAACGTTGTCTTGCGATGGCGTAAAGCCTAGGGCTGTATCTGAGCCGTTAATCGAGTAGTAGGACTTGCCAGCGGTTTTGTGATTGATAGCGTAACGCGCCTGCAAAGCGTCCATCGTATCGAGGTCGGACATAACACTGACGTCATGAGCTTTGGCTTGCAGACCGTTATAAACAACGAAAGAAATCGTCGCCAATATACCAATTATAACGATCGAAACCAGTAATTCGACAATCGTAAACCCTCTAGCCAAACGTTTTCGTATAGTCATAGTTATCTGTATTTTAGCACAAGCTTAATCGGGTCACAATACGGCAGTCAGTCGCAACCAGTCATCGATACTCAAAGTCTCAGCCCTGTCATCGGGGTTGATATTGGCCCGCTGCAACAGATCAACTGCGTCGATTTTTGACATTTTTAGTCCACCGGCCAGGCTGCTGCGAAGTTTTTTTCGTTTAGCCGAAAAACCAGCTTTGACGACCCTAAAGAATTTATCTTGATCAACACTGGCGTGCAATGGTTCGGGCCGTGTCCACAACACAACTACCTGGCTGTCGACTTTTGGTGGCGGCGTGAATAGTTCGGCCGGCACCGTGTCGCCCAACTCAACTTCGGCAAAAACCTGAGCGCTGATCGCTAATATACTCATATCCCCTGGTTTGGCCGCCAAACGTTCGGCAACTTCTTTTTGGATCAATAGTACCGCCACCGCTGGGCGATTACTGCTGGTCATCAACATCTTGATAATCTTGCTGGTGATATAGTATGGCACATTCGCTACAACTTTATAGCCCGCCGGCAACGTCGACAGGTCAAAACCAAGGATGTCTTGATTAATCACTTCCAGGTTCTTGCCCGGAAACTGACCAGGCAATTTGCGCGCCAGTTCGCTATCGAATTCGACAGCCACTACTCGCTTGGCCTGCTTTAACAAAACACTCGTTAATGTCCCCAGGCCCGGACCAATTTCTAACACTACGTCATCTTGATTGAGATCGGCACAATCAGCAATATGGTTTAACGTATCGCGGTCTCGTAACCAGTGTTGTCCAAGAGATTTGTTGTTTTGTAGCGACATATTAATGACTCGCCAAGATATTATAGGCGTATTTGATCCGTTGCGATTCGGCACAAATGCCACAACGTTCGTAGCGATTTTGAAAAATCGTTACCGCATCATCAACCGTACCAGCCGACTTTATGGCATCACGCACGCCGCTGTAACCGGCATTTAGTTCGCTCATCAAAAAGTTCAATTGAGTGTAAATATTGTCAGGGTACGGCAAAGCCATCAGCGCCGCTCGACGGCCACCTGTCCACTGGACCAGGCCATAACCGCCCGACACATCACTGGTTTCAAACTTGTGTTCTTGCATCAGATTACCCATAATACCGGCCGCCTGGTTACGACTAAAACCATTGCTGATTAAGAAGTCCCAAGTTATATTCTCGTTTTCGGTTGGGGTAGTATACTCGCCTTTGGCGCCGACTACTTCAATTTGGTTAACTGGTTGTTTGGTCGTCAAGCTTGCGATTTCAATCCGATTAACCTCTTTGCCATCCTGAATAGTGATTTCGTACGATACGTTACGCAAGCCTTTAATACCGGCCGATTGGATCTCGCGGTAACCCAGTGGCTGATCGGCGTTTTTGATCTTTTCGACATTAAATTCGACCGCCTCGTCAACCGTAATCGTCTGTTTGCCCTCGCGCCAGACCCTGACTGACATATTGTCAGTGATTGGCATGTCGCCAGTCAAGCTAACACGGTCATTAAGGTCCATTTTGATGCCTTTTTCGGCCAACATTGCGGTGATGGTCGCCGCCTGAGTCCGAACGGTTGTCGTCTTGCCATAAAGAGTCAAATTAATTGGCGTCGCGCGGTCAATCGTCAACTGCAAACCAGCCCCATCCACGATAATATCGCTGGTTCGACTGATCGTAGCTATGTCTTCGTCGTATAACGTAATGCCGGCGCTGGCCGCAATCTGAGATGCGGTTTGATACGGCGTCATTATTTTGGTCCGGGCACTACCGTCAACTACGATAACTGGTCGGGCACGATAAATATTAATTTGGTAATCCGAAGCAACCAACTTGGTATCAACTGCCGGCTCAACCGCATCCTTGGCATCGACTACAACATTAGCTTCTTTCAGTGCGTCACCCACAGTAGCAGCTTGCGACAAGATTATCTTGTCCTCGCCCCGGTCATGAATCGTCAACAGGCGACCGTTTTGGGATTTAGCGCCGTTGTCGGCATGTGTGATATTGGACGAAATAATAATAGCAACGAGCATCAAAAACAATGCCGCCACGACAAGTGCAACGATTGGCTTGATCGATTTACTGGTAAGTATATTCATTTATTCGTGTGGCTCGCAGTGCATCACAAAATGATTGTCATTAGTATACCAAAAAAGCTTTTGCCTGACCATGGCTACGATTGTCGTTGCTATATCTTTTCAAGATGAGCGTATTCGGCATTCAACTTTTTGGTGGTACCACTGTCAAACCTGATTGTCAGCGCCAAGCCGTCAATTTCGATAATTTCGCCCTTGCCAAAAGCTGCCGACCGGACGTACTCGCCAATCGTAAACAACTCGTCGCTATAATAATCGTTATCCGGCACAATTCGCGGTTCAGATTCGGTCATCGCCACCTGATTGCCCATATCGGCAATAAAGCGCGACATCGGGTTATAGCTGCGCTGGCCAAATTGCAATCGGCTTTGGGCATACGACAAATGCAATTCTTCGCGCGCCCGGGTCATGCCAACATACGCCAACCGTCGTTCTTCCTCTAGTTCGGCCAGGCCGGCTTCGTAAACCCTAGCGTGCGGCAAAATTCCTTCTTCCATACCAACAATAAATACCACCGGAAACTCCAAGCCTTTGGCGGCATGCAGTGTCATCAGCGTTACTTTTTGACCCTCGCTGGACGTATCGGCGCTCGACATCAAGGCTACTTCTTCTAAAAAGTCTGGCAAGCTCGCAAAACTCTGGGCGTCCGACAGCAACGACCCAATATTTGCCTGTCGGTCTTCGGCTTGTGGCGTACCATCGTTGATATAATCCTGGTAACCAATAGTGTCCAGTAGTTTTTCGATCAATTCGGTTGGACTGGCAGTATCAATCATCACCTGGACCGATCGTAGTTTTTGGCCCAAAGTCATCAAAGCACCCTTGGCCTTGGTGGTTATCGTGCTGGTTTGATCAACATTCGCTAGGGCTGCCAAAATATCCATACCAGTCGTCGATTGCCAAACCAAGAATTTTTCCAAACTGGTCGCGCCAATGCCCCTAACTGGAATATTGACGATCCGACTAAAGCTCATTCGGTCTTGCGGCTGATAGATCAGGCGTAAATACGCGATAATATCT
>CAIOSL010000070.1 GCA_903861015.1 uncultured bacterium | reverse complement strand
AGCGTATTGGATGAAGATGTGGCATTTCTGGATCCAAATAAGGATAAATCGGTTGTGTACTATGCGCCGGCGATTTCCAAGACAAAGTCGAGCGTTTATCGTCACGCCATACTGGCTATAGATAGATCGTTGAGCAAAACGGGTGCGCATGGTTTGCCGTTGATGCTGTCGGGTGATTGGAATGACTCTCTGAGCAATATTGGCACTGGCGGTAAGGGCGAGTCGGTTTGGGCAGCGCAATTTTTGCACAGAATATTACACGACTTCATACCGGTATGCAAATTGAGGTACGGCAAGCAGGCTAAGTTATATCAACGCGCGCTAAATAAACTCGAATTTAATATCAACAAGACGTGGGATGGTTTGTGGTATCCTAGGGCTTATTGGGACGACGGATCGGTACTTGGTTCGATTCAGAATAGACAATGTTGGATTGACGGTTTGGTGCAGAGTTGGAGTGTAATATCGGGTGTGGCCACCAAGGATAGGGCGGTTAAGGCGATGAGTGCTGTCGACGATTATCTGATCGATTGGCATAATGGATATGTTCGATTACTAACCCCTGCGTTTACAAGTAGTACAACCAGTAACCCCGGTTATATTGTTACCTATCCACCTGGTACCCGAGAAAATGGCGGCAGTTACTCGCATAATGCTGTTTGGGCTGCTTCGGCGTTTTCTAAGCTTGGCGATGGCGTAAGAGCGGTCGGGGTGTTGGATATATTAAATCCAATATTAAAGACAAAAAGTCGTCAAGATGTCGATTTATACAGGGGTGAGCCGTATGTTATTGCAAGCGATATATACACGGAAGGTCAGGCTGCGGGACAGGCGGGATGGACCTGGTATACCGGTTCGGCGGCCGATTATTACAAGACTGTCATCGAGTGCATATTAGGTATAGTAATCAAAGGTGGTATTTTGACGCTTAAACCATGCGTGCCTTCGCAGTGGCGTCAGTTTGATGTGTCGTATCGTTATAAAAAAACAACTTACGTGATACACTACGATAATCCAAATGGGGTCGAGACGGGCATAGGGTCTATCCAACACAATGGGGTTGCGGTATCTGAAATTAAGCTCGTAGATGACAAAAAGTCTCATCTGATTAACGTTATAATGGCGACCTAAATTAAAATATGCGCTTGCCGTTTAGTTCTTCGGGCAGAAAGCCTTTGGTGTGTTTGAAATCGGCTTGCCATTTATAATCTTGGCCGTAGCCTAGGTCTTTCATTAGTTTGGTCGGGGCGTTGCGCAGATGAAGTGGCACTTGGGCGTCTTGGTATTGTTCGGCTAGCTGCAGGGCGCGGCCCATGGCTTCGGTGGTTTGGCGCGACTTTTCACTGCGGGCCAGGGCGGTGGCGACGTGAAACAAAATGTATTGTGATTCGGGCATGCCGACACGTTCGATGGCCTGAAAAGCACTTAGGGCTAGCCCCAGGGCGCCATTGCCAGCTAGGCCGATGTCTTCGCTGGCAAAGATAATCATGCGGCGGGCGATAAATTTGGGATCTTCGCCAGCTTTTACCATTCGGGCCAGGTAGTACAATGTGGCGTCGACATCGCTGCCGCGCATACTTTTGATAAAAGCACTGATAATATCGTAGTGTTTGTCGCCGTTTTTGTCATAGCCTGGCAGGCGTTTTTGGGCGGCCATTTTGACGACTTCGGGTGTTATCTTGGTGTTCATATTCAGGCACAGTTCAATATTGCCAAGTGCTACTCGGGCGTCGCCACCCGACAGCTCGGCGATATAGTCGATCGCTGTTGGAGTGATTAATTTAGATTTGTTTTCAGATTTGATGGCGTTTTTTAGAATTGTAATTATTTCGGGCTTGCTGAGCGGTTGCAAAACCAAAACTCGGCTGCGCGACAGCAGTGGGTTGATGATCTCGAAACTAGGATTTTCAGTTGTAGCGCCAATTAGGGTGATCAAACCCGACTCGACATGCGGTAAAAAGGCGTCTTGTTGAGCCTTGTTAAAACGATGGATTTCGTCGACGAACAGCACGGTTCGCAATTGCAGATTCCAGTTTTGGCGAGCGTGCTCGATGACTTTTTCGACATCTTTTTTGCCACTGGTGACTGCCGATAATTCGATAAACTCGGCCTTCATTTCGGTGGCGATAATTCGGGCCAGGGTGGTTTTGCCGCTGCCAGGTGGTCCCCAAAAAATCAGGCTGACTGGCTCTTGGCTGACAACAATTCGTCGCAATATTTCGCCTTCGGCCAACAAATGTGCCTGGCCAACGACATCGTCAAGTGTCTTGGGGCGCATTCTTTCGGCTAGGGGGATTCTTTGCATATATCTAGTATAACTCGTATAATTATTGTATGACTAAAGTTACAAAAGTAATGTTGATCTTTGGTGGGGAATCTTCAGAACATTCGGTTTCGGTGATATCAGCGCAAAATGTCTTGGCGGCGCTGGATACGAATAAATTTAGTATTGACCTGGTTTATATCGATAAATCCGGCAAATGGTGGCTGACCGATTCTGTCAGTAGCGGTATTAATCTGGACGGCTCCTTCCAAATTGTACCAGTTTTGGGTGGACGGAGCTTTGTTGAATTGGGCGGTAATCAGCTGTTTGAACCCGATGTGATTTTACCGATTTTGCATGGCAAAAACGGTGAGGATGGGGCGGTTCAAGCCTTGGCGGCGTTGATGCACTTACCAATAGTCGGTTGTGATATGACCGCTGGTGCAATCTGCATGGACAAAGTAGCGACCAAGCGTATTGCCAGGGATGGTGGGGTGCCGGTTGTTGACTTTGCTGTGCATCACGTTGGCGATCCAACGCCAGATTATGTTGGTCTAAGCGCCAAATTAGGGCCGAATTTGTTTGTAAAGCCATCGCGATCTGGTAGTTCGGTTGGGGCCGGGCGGGCTGACAACGCGGTAGAATTGATGGCGGCATTAAATTTGGCACACCAGTACGACGATGTAGTCTTGATTGAACGCAACGTACGTCCACGCGAACTGGAGGTGGCGGTGTTGGGTAATGTTCCGGATTTGCAGGTTAGCGCTGTCGGCGAGATAAAGCCCGACGGAGATTTTTATAGTTATGATTCCAAATACGACTCGACCAGCAAGTCGGCTGCGGTCATACCGGCCGAAGTGGACCACGCGGTAATCACCCAAATTCAAGATTATGCTCGTCAGATATTTACGTTGCTTGGTTGTCGTGGATTGTCCAGGATCGACTTTTTCTTGGGTCAAGATGGCAAGCTGTATTTTAATGAAATCAACACCTTGCCTGGTTTTACTAATATCAGTATGTATCCTAAATTATGGCTACACCAAGGCATGACCTACCCCCAGCTGATCGAGCGTTTGATCGAACTAGCCTTGAAGTCCAAGTAGTTACCAGTCCTATCGAGAACCGGCTTGTCTAAACGTCATTACTTTAGTAGAATATACAAAGAACTAGTTTACTAGTCTATCCGTTGTGGCTCTTTAGCTCAGTGGTAGAGCAGAGGCCTGAAGAGCCTTGTGTCCCCAGTTCGACCCTGGGAGGAGCCACCAATAAAATTCCCGATCCGCTGTGATCGGGTATTTTATTTGGTAATAATCAGGCGCTATTGCGCGATTACCACCCCAGATCTACAATTAGGTCAGTAACCAAAGGAGGAATTATGGAAGTGTTCTTGAGTCTTGTAGGCACAATTTTAATCATCGCAATAGCGTACGGTATTCGTATCGTTAATCAGTACGAGCGTGGGGTTGTTTTTCGTCTGGGTAGGGTAATAAAGGATGTCAAAGAACCTGGTCTGCGCCTGATTATTCCGATTGTTGACCAAATGCGCAAGGTGGCTATGCGGACAGTAACGCTGCCAATCGAAACCCAAAAAATCATCACCAAAGACAACGTATCGATAGACGTAGCGGCAGTGGCGTATTACCAGATCGTCGATCCGATCAAGTCGATCGTCGAGATTGAGAATGTCGTTTCGGCTACGTATCAAATTGCGCAAACAACTGTCCGTAATGTTGTTGGCCAGACCTCGCTAGACCATGTATTAAGCGAGACGGTTACTTTGAACGATAAGGTCAAGGCGATCTTGGACACGGCAACTGAAAAATGGGGAATTTATGTTAGTAACGTTGAGCTAAAGGATATTCAGTTGCCAGATTCAATGCAGCGGGCGATGGCCAAAGAGGCCGAAGCCGAGCGTGAAAAGCGAGCCAAGATTATTGCCGCCGAAGGCGAAGCTTTAAGCGCCGCCAAATTAGGCGAGGCCGCCGATACGATTGCCGCTCATCCAATTGCCTTGCAACTTCGTAACTTGCAAGTGTTATCCGAGATAGCGGTCGAGAAAAACAGCACAATTATCTTCCCAAGCCAGTTTATGGACACTGTTGATAGTGTAAAAAAGTTCATGCAAAAAGAAATGTAAGATAAAACGAAGAATATAGCAACCTCGGGTTAAAACTCGAGGTTTTTGCTTGCAATTTGGCGCGTTCTTGCCTATAATTCTTAGAAGGTACGCGGGTGTAGCTCAGTTGTTAGAGCGCTTCCTTGCCAAGGAAGAGGTCGAGAGTTAGAGTCTCTTCACCCGCACCAATAAAGCAGTCCCGGTTTATCCGGGGCTTCTTTATTGGTTTGAATTCATCTCTAACTCTCTACCTCTGCACTAACACCAATTACCTGCGTTGTTGAAGCTTTAGTCTAATCTGTTTTTGAACCAAGTAGACATGGGCATAATTCTCTAGCATTGCGTAAGCGATCAATAGATAACCCGATAGCCACATTAGATCTATATATGCGTAGGGCTTTATATCTGCCATAAATTGATCTCTGTACATTGCAAAGAGTATATCGGCCACCAAGAACACAAAGAAGCCGGCGGCCATTGTTTTCCAGAATGATGCTAGCTTGCCGCCCCTATATTCACTTGCCACTAGGATAGTGAGTAATGACAGAATTATCAAAACTAGGTCACCCAGACCATAAAATATTGCTACTATATTAGCCAATAAGTCTGCATTCGGATCGTAAGCTTGGTATATCCCAAAATAGCTTACTAAAATCGTCAAGATAATTGATGCTGAGAAAACTAAGGTCAATAATGATTTCCTAACCCTTACTAATTTGACTTCGGCCGTAGTAAAACCCTGGTATATGCCAAATCCCCAAATAGGGTAGGCTAACAGGAAGAATATATCGGTCACAGTAGGAAAGTCATTGTTGCCCATGAAGCTTTGCAGTACATACCATACAATCTCGGCTATCGCCCAAACTACTAACCCAGCGGCTATCAGAATTATTGCTCGGCCATTAGCGCTTTTGAAGCCATATATTCTTGAGGCGTACAGAGCGACCAAGGCGGCTCCAATAGAGATAACCTGATACAAAGTCTGGATCGGAAGCGCCCGGTCACTTGGGCTCAAAAAATATGCAATCGAAGTAACCAGAAGGATCACCAAGAATATATATCTTCGGATAATCACAAAGTTAAACCTTCCGTCATCTTCTTTATTTCTTCTTCGGCTTTTGTTTTGCCAATATAGTCACTCAAAATTGAATTAACAGAAACCACAATAGCGCTGTCTGATTCGTCGACAAAAAACTTGTCGTATACCTTGGCGGTATTCTGTCCAAAGTATTTCGAAATTAGTTCGACCGCTGCTTGTTGTAGTTTAGATGATTCGTTCATGTTTTATATCTAGCGATCTATATAATCATTTGCGTTGTTGAAGCTGCAATTTAATATTCTTTTGAACTGACAAAATATGTATATAATTCTCTAGGACGGCGTAAGCCAGAAGCATATAGGCTGCTGCCCAGATCAAGTTAACGTATAGATATGGCTTTACGCCTTCCATCACCAGGGCTCCATACATCGTAAAGAACAGCGTATCGCCGATCAAAAATGTAAAGAAGCCTGCGGCCATAGTTTTCCAAAACGATGCTAATTTGCCGTCGCCATATTCATGGGCTACTACGATTGCGAATAGTGAACCAACAACCAGAATCAAATCACCCAACCCATAGCCCAAATTAACGACATTCGTTAAGATATCGGCGGTTGGATCGTAGGCTTTATATACTCCAAAATACGCTACGGCGATTGTTAGGAGGGCAGATGCCGACAGAACCATCATTAAGAGTGATTTTTTAACTAACTTTAGTTTGATACCCGCCGTAACGTACCCTCGGTAGACGCCCATGCCCAAGATAGGGTAGGCTATCAGGAAGAAAAAGCTATCTACCCTAGGGATGAGGTTGGCTACATCCAGGAAATTATCTAGTACATAGCCGACAACTTCGGCTATACCCCACGACACTAATCCGGCGGCGATTATAAGCTGCACGCGTCCGTTATTGGCGCTTTTGAAGCCATATATTCTTGAGGTGTATGCCGCGATCAAGGCAGCTCCCACTGGGAAGATCAGATGCAGGGTCGAAAGCATAAACACCTGGTCGGTTGTGCTTAAGATATATACGACTGAAACTGCCAAAAAAATCGCTAGAAATATAATTTTTCGAATGTTCATAAAGCTAAACTTTCTGTTAATTTTTTAATTTCCTCATCAGCTTTTTCTTTACCAATATAATCACTTAGAATTGAGTTGATAGAAGTTACGATAGTGCTATCTGGCTCGTCAGTAAAAAACTTATCGTATACGCTGGCAGTATTCTGCCCGAAATACTTCGAGATCAGGTCTACTGCGGCTTCTTTTAATTTAGGTGCTTTACTCATATATTATACCGAATCAGCCTTTTTTACGTTGTTGAAGTTTCAGCTTGATCTGTTTCTGAATTGATGAAACGTGAATATAGTTTTCTAGCATTCCGTAAGCCAGCGTCAGGAATCCTGCTAGCCAGATTAGGTCTATACAAGCATATGGCTTTACCCCGTCCCAGTACAGCTCGCCATACATCGCAAATAATATATCTGCTATCAAAAACAGTAAGAAGCCTGCGGCCATAGTTTTCCAGAACGATGCAAGTTTGCCGTCACCGTATTCTCTAGCTACTAAAATTGTGAACATCGAAGTGATAACCAGAACCAAATCCGACAACCCATAAATTACGTTTACTACATTTGCTGTTGTATCTACGCTTGGATCATAAGCTTGGTATACTCCAAAATATCCTACCAAAATTGTTAAGATGAGGGAGGCAGATATAACCACAGTTAAGAGTGACTTGTTAACTTGTTTTAATTTAATGCCCGCTGTGACATAGCCCTGGTAGATACCAGCGCCAAAAAGAGGGTAGGCGAACAGGAAGAAAGCATCGGCTATCGAAGGAAAGGGGTCTTGGCCATTTAGGAAGTAGATATACGTGATGGTTTCGGCGATCGCCCAGAAGACTAGTCCAGCGGTTATTAGAATTAACGCCCGTCCATTAGCACTCTTTAATCCGTATATTCTGGAGGTGTATAGTGCAATTAGCGCGGCTATGACCGGGAATGTCTGATACAGTGTTATGTTAAAGTCTGAGTGTGCCTCTGGACTCAAAAAATAAACAGCTGAAACAGCTGCGAAAATCGATACAAAGATAATCGGTCGGATCTTCATATGGATATGCTCTCCATCATCTTTTTAATTTCCTCATCGGCTTTAACTTTGCCGATATAGTCACTCAAAATCGAATTAATTGAGGTTAATATAGCGTCATTCGACTCATCGACAAAGAACTTGGCGTATACCTTGGCAGTATTCTGTCCGAAGTACTTCGAAATCAGCTCCACTGCCGCAATTTGTAACTTAGATGATTGATCCATACGT
>CAIOSL010000069.1 GCA_903861015.1 uncultured bacterium | reverse complement strand
CGTGATTGAGCTAAATAGCTATCGTAGGCAAGTCTCAGCAATTCATGATTTTTTACTTCAACAGCAAAAATTTCTTTAGGTAAAGTAGTCATTATGCTTTTCCTCCGATAATTATCAGGCCTTTTTTAGGACCTGGTACTGCACCGCGAAGTCCGATCAGGTTGTTTTCAGCGTCAACATACGAGACGACAAGGTTTTTGACCGTTACTTGGTCGTGACCCATGCGTCCTGCCATGCGCTTACCCTTAAAGACTTTTTGCGGAAACATTGATCCGATAGAACCCGGTCGGCGTTCGTAGGCAAACGCACCGTGTGATGCCCTACCGCCACCAAAGTTATGTCGTTTAACTGGACCGGCGAAACCCTTACCTTTGCTGGTACCGGTGGCATCAACGATGTCTCCGATTTCAAAAGTTGTTACGTCGATTGTGCTTCCTACCGATAGGCCATCAGGTAGTTCTGCAACACGAATTTCCCGAATGTGTTTCGGGGTACTTCCGGCTGGTTTTGTATGTCCAGCCACGGCCTTGCTCAGGTTCTTACCCTCACCATATGCCACTTGGACTGCGCTGTAGCCGTCGGTTTCGACGGTCTTTACCTGAGTCACAGTCACAGGACCGGCTTGAATTAATGTTACAGGAACTGCAACACCATCCTTACCTATGATTTGGGTCATACCAATTTTGGTACCGAGAAGTGCTTTCATTGCCTTCATGCTCCCATTTAAAATTCTTGGTGGAAGGCGGTTTCTAAAGATATAGACCTGCCAATTCACCAAGAATTGTTTACTATTACGTATAAGTTACCGGTCTATCTTATCACACCATCTGTTAGACGTCAATATCCAGGCCCGTTTGTGGTAATATTGTATTTAGTAATGAAAATTCCAAAACTCAGTCACAAGCGTCTTGTTTGGCACGTAATAATCGGACTAGCTTTAACAAGTGCCGCCGCGGGGTTTTATTATATTAATTATGTTTACTTTGCCAGTTGGAACCGAAATTTGGACAGCCAGATTGTCAAAACCGAAGACGAAATTCGGGTTAGGGCCGAGATTTCGGCTAAGGAAGCCAAAAAGAAGCAGCCGGTTTACATTAACCTGCCTGGCGCTCAACCGATCCGGGCTATCGTCGAAGATTACACCCAGGCCGATAGTTTGTGGATTATAGTTAACAAAACCAAACCGATTTCGACCGACTACGTACCAACCTCGCTACAAGTACCGAATGTACTGGCCAGAACCGACAAAAGCGAAGCCGAACGCTCGCTGCGATCAGACGTCGGAGTACCAATCAAAAACATGTTTGCGGCTGCCTATACCGCCGGCTACCAGTTGTCGATCGGTAGCGCCTATCGTTCGGCGGCCCTACAAAAAACCTATTTTGACAGTGCCGCCAGCAGTGTCGGCGTCGAAGCCGCCAACCAAGCAATTGCCTTTCCAGGACAAAGCGAGCATCAAACTGGCCTGGCGGTCGATATTACCACCGCATCCAAAAATTGCTATCTCGATACCTGTTTTGCTGAAACTAACGATGGTCAATGGCTGGCGGCTAATGCCTATAAATACGGTTTTATTTTGCGCTACCCCAAGGTCAAAGAATCGATAACTGGGTATCAGTACGAGCCATGGCACTTCCGCTATGTTGGCATAGACCTAGCAACTGCCCTACACGACAGCGGTCTAACACTCGATGAAGCTTGGTCGTACCTTGAAGCGGCCGACAATACATTGCGTCAAAACGGCGCTATCTAGGTTATTTAACGACTACGTCTGAGCCTAATGTGTTGATAATATACTGCCTTTGATCGCTGATTGTGGTGTTAAATAACGATTTCGACAACGGCACCTCGGCGTCTTTTGACAGATAGATCATAGCGTTTTTGCGCGCCAACAGGTCGCTGTTGGCCGCCTGTGCCGCCGTCCATTCGTAGTGCATATATGTTGGAATAAATGTCAGGTTTGATACTGCAACTGGTTGATTATCAACCTTGGTAATGTCAAACCCGGCAATTCCACTAATCAGTTCACGAATGTCCAGTTGCGATGACAGCATGTTGCCAATCGAATACCAAACCGACATCTTGCCACCGTCAGGGCGCGTAACGACCTCGGCCGCCTGCAAAACATGGGGGCCGGTACCGATCACGACATCAACACCAAGCGAACTCAGCAAAGCAACCTGATCTCTTTGGTCTTGGCTGACACTGGCCGAATCCTCAACCCCCCAGTGCATCGATACCATGACGATGTCAGCCGCCGATCTGGCCTGGGTTACGAGTGTTTTGACAAGGTTTTGATCGTGATAATTGTTGACGCTATAGCCAGGGGTCGCTTTGTTGTTGTTAAAGTCAGCGAAGGCCAAGAAAGCAATTTTGACGCCTTTTACGGTGGCGATGCTGATTTTGGCTTGATCCTCGGCAGTCTTGTTGGCGCCACTGATCAACAATGGGTTTAATTTGGCCCAAACATCAATCGTGGCGTTGGTGGCCGCTACCCCCTTGTCGCCCATGTGGTTATTGGCTAAGTTGATCGTATTGCAACCGGCGCCCGATTGCAGCCCGGCCGCAAACTGAGTTGGCGCATTAAATGATGGATAACCGCTAATGCCGTATGCCTCGCCCGAAACCAAACCCTCCTGATTGCAAAAGATCACATCGGCATTTTGATAACTTGGTCGAATATTAGTAAAAAACTTGGCAAAATCATAGCCACCGTCGGTCTTGGCGTTGGCAATAATCGTGTCATGGGCCAACATGTCGCCCATTGCTGCGACGTGTATCACGGTTGGGCTGCTGGCTTTGGTGTCAGTATTGGTGGTGGTTGTCGGATTATTATCGGCATTGGTCACAGCTGAATCATGTTGGCCGCCGCGCCAAAACAACCATCCGATAAGCGCCAGACCTAATGCAACAAGTATTGCAATTATCACCACCCAATGAATCTTTTTTGGCTTTACCAGTTTCATCTCTGTAGCGATTATAACAAATCGACACCAGACCGGCCATGATAATGCTTGCGTTAATTGCGGTGTTACCGCATACTATTACTATAATAATATTAGGTTTAGTAATATAGGAGTGGATTATTATGGCAACCGCAAAGAGCAAAAAAACCGTTAAGGCTAAGCCGTCAACAGCAAAAACAACCGTCAAAACAGCAGTAAAACCAGTCACCAAGACAACTAGTGTTAAAGCGCGTGTTGCTGTTGCTCCAAAATCGTTTGCAATCACCGAAGAAAAATCACCCTTTGTTTCTTATCGGATTACCAAGCAAACCGTTTACTGGGCTGTGCTGTCAATCTACATTTTGTTGCTATCGCTTTGGATTTTGAATATTCAAATCGACACCCTAAATATAATCGACAAGATCAATACCCTTTAGTAAAGGTACTTAACAAAAAAATAACCCCAGCAATTGGGGTTATTTTTTATTAGTCCGTCTGATTACATTCGGATTTCAGCGTCAACACCAGCTGGCAAACTTAGGTTTTGCAAGCTGTCAATTGTCTTTGGTGTTGCGTTGGTGATATCAATCAAGCGTTTGTGAACGCGCATCTCAAATGCCTCGCCACCCTTTTTGTAGACGTGTGGTGACTTAACAACCGTAAACGTACTGCGTCGTGTTGGCAAAGGCACTGGGCCGGCAACACTTGCGCCAGTTCGGATCGCGGTGTCGATAATTTGTTTTGCTGATTGGTCAATGACCTTGTGGTCATAAGCTTTCAAACGAATGCGAATTCGTAGGCTTTGTTCTTTGGCGTCTGCCATAGTTTGTTCCTCTTTTGCTATATCGTAACCTCTGCAGTGGATCAGTTTTGTTCTGCCATAGCCGAGTTGTCGATATGATTAAATAATACTATCGAATTATACCAAATTAACAGATATATGCAACAACCACGATTACTGGATCATTTTTTTAAATGACCAGCCCAAAGCGTAAGTGCCCATAATAAACGGCACTTTTGCTGGCGCCTGAGATATACAGGCCACGGTCTCGTTATATGTTGCTCTAGATATCACAGCGTAACTTCTTAACGATGGACGCACACCGGTCAAGCCATTCTTAAAATCCGACCGAATATCGATTAAAGTATCCAGCATATATCCCGATCGAATAAAACTTGGCAACCAATTATTAAACCGCTGACGCTCCAAACTATCTTTACCTCGCTCGTCGATTTTGGCTAGATCCGAATATAAATGCGATTCATCCAATATACATTCAATATATGATTCGGGGGTAGTCGTTTGCGACCGCCTGACGGCAAAGTCTGATAATTTGCAAGCCCGCCTAAAGCGCATTTTGCGCTCTGGTGTCAGCGTGCTATATACGGCTGCAAACTTCTCGGCATCATTGGTCGATAAATACGGCACCGACTGACCTTTTGATGCTTTATCTAAATATGGCAGTAGGTCGGTAATGTGGTCGATATCCAGCATGTCATAAAAAGCCGAGGTGACAGTAGCTACGGTGTCCCAATAGTTTTTGTCATATTCAGTAGTATGTACGCCGAATTCCGTAGCTAACTTATCAATAACATTAGTAACAGAACGATGTTCCTGAGACTCCATTACCTATATTATAGCATAATATCCGACGTTGGGCAATCTATTCGTAATAACTCACCACCTTTGCAACATAAAGTAAACAAAAAAGCAGGCCGCTCGTATACTGTAATTACTACT
>CAIOSL010000068.1 GCA_903861015.1 uncultured bacterium | reverse complement strand
CGTCCCTCGGCCATCGTTCGGACCACATGCACTGGGCCGAGCTTGCCACAACCTTTGGCGCACTGGCACAGCGCGGTGAGCGTGCCACTAACCACACCACTTCCCATAAAGACCTCGGCATCGATCGCTTTGCCCTGCGGGAACGACTCGCCGGTCAGGGCCGCTTCGTTAGTAAACAAATCTTTGCCGTCCACGATTACGCCGTCCGCCGGAATAATTTTGCCAGCCGACAACCGGACGATATCACCCGGCACCAAGTCACTGACTGGTACGGTATGTTCTTTCGATTCTCTGATCACCAGGGCTTTAATCCTGACCTTGTCTTTCAACGCCTCGGCCGCTTGTTCGGACCGATAAGTGTTAACGAAGTCCAACCCGACACTCAGCGAAACAATGGCAATAATGATAAAAAAGCTAGCCTGATCGCCAAAAAACAACGACAACAGCGCTGCCATCAACAAAATAATCACCAGCGGATTTTTAAAACGCGCCAAAAACGCCAACAAAGCTTTACTTTTACCCAAATTATCATCGAAGGTATTGGGACCATATTGACGCCGCAACTCTTTAGCACTCGCGTAAGACAAACCATTAATAATCATAAGTACTATTATAGTCCCTGCTGTCGTTATTTATGGTTTTGAATTATGATTAGTACATGCTAGAACTTACGCTTACGAGCGCTTTATTTTTATCGATCATCGCCACCTACCTAACCAACCCGTTTGCCAGGTTTACTATTGTCCGTTTACCCTTTCGCGCCAAGCTGATTGATCGGGTTGTTCAAACCATCGACCGTAACGACAAATTAAAAACTCATCAAGGCCTGCTGTGGCGTTGGTTTGCGATTTATCAATCTGGTGTTTATATCATAACCACTCGCTACATCAATCAACCCAAATCAAAGTCCGACACAGTCGAAGGTATTATTGCCGACATTCACAAGTTGCGTTATAACCCCAAAAAACTGCTATTAATTTCGGGTGACCACTTTAACGCTTTGTTCGTCCGCAACTTGGGCGTTTTTTATTACCCAATCTTGGATCGATCGATCGCCAGCAACCAAAAAGACTTCAACGATCGCCAGACCGTTTATCTGCAGACGGTCGCCTACGCTCTGGGCGTGTTCAACAAACACCCCGAACTATCAACAACCATCGTTTCGATGGGGCCATACTCGGCCACTTGTGTCGACTTTTACAGCTACCCGTCCGATTCGCTATTTGGAATTTTGTACGCCCTAGCCGCCCTAAAAGGCCTCGAGTCGGCCCAACCGTACAGTTACCAACCGCCCTGCCATCAACTGGATACCGTTGCAGCAACCGATGTTTTGTTAACAACATACAAAGAAACTCTGCGTAAACTCTACCGCGGTTACGATCAGCATGTTTTTGACCGCACAACCGGCCTGATCCGGACCGATATCCACATGTCGGGGGCCAAGGACATCACCCGTCGCAGCAGCGCCTTTTATGACAACGTTATCTATTGGAAGACCACCCAGCTAGCAATGAAGCTGGGCTTAATCAAGAGCGACCAGACACGGCTTGACTCGTTAAAGCAAGCGATTATCGATCGATTTTGGCTGCCTGACGAAGGCCATTTTTTGGAAGACCTATCGGCAGAAGGCATCAAGAATAAATATTATTCGTCAGATTGGCTGATTGTATTATCGACTGGATTTTTAAGTCCACTCAACCCCGAGGAGCTGCAGTATTTTGTCCGATCGGTCGACTATATCCATGGGCAACAAATCGATCGACCATTTGGGCTTAAATATCAGCAGGCCACCAGGGCGCATCGTCAATTTTTGGCAGTTCGAATTGCCGTGGCGTCGTATGGCGGCGATGCGATCTGGAGTTTTTGGGGCATGGAATACATCAAAGCCCTAACATTGATGTATAAAGTTACCGGTGACCAAGCCTACGCCGATGAAGCTAATTACCAGATCAAAGCCTACGAAGCCAAAATGCTTGAATACGGCGGCTTTCCGGAAGTCTATGACGCTAACGGCGCTATCTTAAAAACCTTGCTATATAAAAGTATTCTAGAAACCGGCTGGGTAATTGGTTTTGAGCAAGCCCGCGCCATGTACCAATCACTAGTCGTGGACCGACCGAAAGTCTAGTTGTTCATAAGTCGCATACGGCTGGTCGTAATAACTCGCCCACTCTTGGTCGCCGTACGAAAAGTGCCACCATTCGCTATCATAAGACGCAAAACCAACACCGAGCATCACCCGGCGCAGCATCATTCGATTTGCCTTCGCTCGGTCGCTAATAAACGGTGAAAAAACATAGCTGTCACGGCTAAATTGCCAGATATCGGTACCAAAATCGATTGGCCGACCAGCTTTGATAATTTGAATATCGACCGCCGCACCAGTTGGGTGACCAGCGACCGTCGGCACAGCAATCGATCGGTGAATTGCCTCCATCAGCTCGATTGGATCACGGAATTTTGGTTGCAAATCGGCTTTTATCTGATCAAACAAGCTAGTCTGGATCGATAGCGCCCGGTAACCATAAACAACCTGCAGCCGCAATTCTGGGTTAATCAGCGCCAAAGCTCGGCTAGCCTGAATCAGTTTCTCGGCGACCGTTTGCCGAACGTATATCCGACGGCCGGTATATGGCCGCATGTCTTGGCCAATTTGTTTATAGGCCAAATTAGCCGTCACCTCGATCGGTACCATCGGCTCGTTATTTGACACAATTGGAATGTTTATTAAATCAGCGTATTTGGGTATCTTGGCTTCAAGTTCTTGATAGATTAAATCTGGTTGGTTCATAACATAATAGTCCTTACATTAAATTGATAACAAATTAAAAACGCCAGCCCGAGCTGACGTTTTTGGATTTTAGTCGAAAAACTACTCAGCCCGAACTGGCTGCGTATGCAATTTAGCAATAACCTGATCTTTATTTATACCGTTGGTTATATTGGTATAACCCATTTGCCGCAAAATCATCATGGCAACATTCGAACGGCTGCCACTACGGCAATAAAGAATGATCTCGGCGTTTTTAGCGACACCGCTTAGCTCCGTGGCGCCAGCCATCAAACTAGCCGGCGGAATATTAAGCGCCCCGTCAACATGGCCCGAGGCATACTCATATGGTTCGCGAACATCAATGATAACTGGTTTCATAACTTTGACTTCATACTATCAGCTATTTATCTGTAAAACTAGTCTACAATTAGTAGTATATAAACATTGGGAGGCAATATGCAAAAAATAACACCGTTTCTAACTTTTAAAAAAGATGGCAAAAAAGCTATCGATTTTTACTTATCAATCTTTAAGAAATCGTCAGTCGATCATATAACCATGATGCCAGGCAGCGATCAATTGCTACACGCTGCTTTTAATCTGGATGGCCAAGATTTTATGGCGATGGATGGTGGCGATTATTTTAAGTTCTGTGACGGCACTTCGCTATTCGTTTATTGTAATGACCAAACCGAAGTCGATTATTACTGGGATGCTCTGTCTGGCAGTGGTGGTCAACCCGGTCAATGCGGCTGGCTCAAAGACCAATTTGGAGTGTCGTGGCAGGTTATTCCAAAACAACTGGGCGAACTTATGACCGACCCCAACCCCGTTAAATCAGGTAATGTGATGAAAGCCATGTTGGCCATGACCAAGCTTGACATTGCCGGCTTGCAGGCCGCCCACGACCAGACTAATTAAGCCAGGTAGCTGCCGCCCGGACGGACATAATGGCAGGTATAGCCTTCGGGATACTTTTGTAAATAATCCTGATGATAATCTTCGGCCAAATAGAATTTGGTCAGCGGCTCGATGGTCGTTACTACCGGATCAGGCCAGCGCCCCGACTGATTAACCAGGTTAATAAAATCCTGGGCCTGTTGCCGCTCCGCCTCGTCGCCATAAAATATC
This sequence comes from uncultured bacterium, assembly GCA_903861015.1. Classification (GTDB taxonomy): domain Bacteria; phylum Patescibacteriota; class Saccharimonadia; order Saccharimonadales; family Saccharimonadaceae; genus UBA1547. Next base: position 6,219 of record CAIOSL010000068.1, on the reverse strand, counting down.
ACCGACCGATACGACGTGCCGACGTCATTTCCCTGACGGTTAATTGTTGTTGGGTCGTGAATTTGAAAAAAGAAGTCCAGTATGTTGTCAAGATTTGTCTGGTCGGTGTTATAGCTGATCTCTAAGACTTCGGCGTGCCCGGTATGGTTCTCGTAAGTTGGGTCGTCAACTGATCCGCCAGCATAGCCAACTCGACTGTCGGTCACCCCGGTCTGTGCCCGAAATAGCTCTTGCATTCCCCAAAAACAACCGCCGCCCAAAACCACTGTTTTTATCATAGTTGGCTCCTGGGCACAAACTTCATCGATATTGAGTTAACACAGTAACGCGCGTTTTTGGCCGTAAAACGTTTACCCAAGAATAAATGCCCCAGATGGGCGCCACATTTAACACAAGTAATCTCGGTGCGCTCACCATCGGCATCCACGGTTTTTTTGACTGCACCTTTAATCTCGTCATCAAAACTTGGCCAGCCACAATCCGACGCAAACTTGTCTTTTGAATCATACAAGGCCGCCCCACATTGACGGCAAAAATACGCACCATCAGCCGTCGTATCGACATATTCACCCGTAAACGGCATCTCGGTACCCTTGTCGATAATTACGCGCTTTTCTTCTGGAGTAAGTGGGTTTAATTTCATACTATTATTATAGTCGCTTTTGCCTGAGATATTACTTACAAACTTACAAACGTGATAGAACTTCACACCGGGTCCTTTTGTATAAAAATTGGGGCGGAACGAACGGCAGGACCCGAATACCATAAACTATCAATAAATAATCATGCTTGACTATTACTTGTTAATTAGTTAACATTAAGTTATGCAAGATAGTTTTACATACAGTATTCATAAATTGGTCTGGTTGATGGACGCAGTCGCCAATGACCTATTAAAAGATAATTTTAATATCACTTTTCCAAAATTCTACGTTTTGGCGGTTTTAAGTACCTGCCAACCAACTACCCAGGCTAACCTAGCCTTCTTTTTAAAGCAATCGCCGGCCGCCGTCAGTAATTCGGTCGCCATTTTGGAGCGCGAAGGCCTGGTCAGTATTACCAAGAACATCAACCACAAGCGTCAAAATATCGTCAGCCTGACTGAAGCCGGTGCGCAATTAAACGCTGCTGCCAGCAAGTTCCTAGAAGAACACTTCTTTGACGGCATCAAAAACCTTAACGTCAATATTGATGAATATATCAAACAAACTGTCGCCCTGCACGACGGTCTGGCTGAATCTAGCAACTGTAAAAAATAATTTATAAATAGGGGTTATATGTTTAAAAAAATATCCAATCTAATTAATAGCCGCCCAAAAACCGTCTTGTCGGTTATGGTCGCTCTGATGCTGATCGCCGGTGCTGTCGGTGGCGGCGTATCAAAACAATTAACCAGTGGTGGTTTTGAGGCCAAAGATTCCGAATCTTATCAAGCCGTCCAGCGGATTGACCAACAATTTGGTCGCACCGCCAGCAACGTATTGGTCAAAATCGACTTCAAGTCGGGCACCGTTAACGACCCAGCCAACGTAGCTTTGGCTGCCGACCTGGAAGGCAAGTTGCAAAACGCTGCGCATATGACCTCCGTCATATCATACTGGTCGACCGGTCATCCCGAATCACTTCGCAGCACCAACAGCACCGAAGGGCTGATTGTTGGCACCCTGGAAGGCAGCGAAGATCAAGTGGCCGAGCGGATTGGCAATATAACCGACAGCTTTACCGTCGACAACCAGAGTTTACATGCCGCAGTTGGCGGACGTGCCGAAATTAATCGTCAATTTACCAAACAGATCGAGGACGATCTAAAAATCGCCGAAGCCATCGCCTTTCCAATCACCTTTATCATTTTGGTTTTGGTCTTTAGGTCATTGATCGCGGCTAGCTTGCCAATCTTGTTTGGTGGCTTTGCTATCCTGGGATCACTGTTTGTTCTGTTTGTTATGACCAAGTTTACCGATGTCAGCATTTATGCTTTGAACCTAACGACTATGTTGGGGTTGGGCCTGGCCATCGACTACAGCTTGTTTATGGTGTCACGCTTCCGCGAGCATCTGGCTAAAGGCGAGAGCGTTAACACCGCTATCGAGCATACTGTGCAAAAAGCCGGCAAAACCATTTTGGTATCAGCCTTGACAGTCGCAGCTTCACTTTCAGCCCTACTGGTATTTCCACAAACCTTCTTGCGCTCGTTCGCATTTGCCGGCGTGTCAGTCGCCCTGGTGTCGGCGCTTGGATCAATCCTTCTGCTGCCAGCGGCCCTTAAATTACTTGGCAAGAACATCAATAAATGGCCAGTTGGCCCAGTTAAGAACCACGAAAGTGGCAGCAAATTGTGGCGCAATATTGGCAAGTATGTCATGAAACGACCAGTTGGCATCAGCCTGGTTGTAATTGGCCTACTGCTATTTATCGGCTCTTCGTTCCTATCGACCAACCTCGGTCAAGGCGACGAACGCAGCTTGCCTAAAAACAACCCGGTTCGTGTTGTCCAAGATTCTATCCGCGCCGACTTCAGCTCGCGCGAGACCGCAGCCCTAGAGGTAGTCTCAACATCAAATACCAACGTTAATAATGCCAGCATCAACCAATATTCGATCAATCTATCCAACCTAAAAGGTGTCGACCACGTCGAGTCAGCCACCGGTGTTTATGCCGCCGGCTCTCACCTAAGCGACGCCGTTCAGGCCAGCCAATTCAGTAACGACAAAGGCACCTGGCTGAAGGTCGTCCCTAGCGTCGAGCCATTCTCGAGCGACGGCGAACAGTTAACCAAGGATGTCCGCAACTTAAACGCACCTTTCCAAGTTCAAGTTGGCGGACCGTCAGCTAGCCTAGTCGATCTTAAACAGTCGATCTTTAGCAACCTGCCGGCAGCACTAGCGGTCATTGCAATCGTCACCTTCGTCTTGCTGTTTATGATGTTCGGCAGTGTGGTCATACCAATCAAAGCCCTGGTTATCAGCAGTTTGTCACTAAGCGCCGTTTTAGGCCTAGTAACCTGGATATTCCAGTTTGGCAATCTGTCCGACATCCTGAACTTTACTCCAACCGGTTCAATCGACGCCACCATGCCGATCTTGATGTTCTGTATCGCCTTTGGCCTCAGCATGGACTACGAAGTATTCTTACTGTCACGAGTTAAAGAGCAGTACGACAAAACCAAAGACAACCAAGAAGCTGTCGTTCACGGCCTCGAAAAAACCGGCGGCATCATATCGGCCGCTGCCATATCCATCAGCATCGTCTTCTTCGCCTTCGCCACCAGCGGCGTAACAACGATCAAGCTGTTCGGTACTGGACTATTTATCGCCGTACTCCTCGACGCCTTCGTCATCCGCGGCACGCTCGTACCAGCCTTTATGCGACTGGCCGGACGCGCCAACTGGTGGGCGCCAAAGTTTATGCGCAAAATCTACGAACGATTTGGCTTTTCGGAATAGCCATCGTCATCAGCCCGATTCAGCCGACCCAGCAAATGCGTAAAGTCGGCTGAATGACGGCCTAATACCGAGAAATATTGGTTGTCGACCCGTTCGACAACCTTTACTGTTTGGTTAGCCAGCAAGCGCCCCTTGTCCGAGGCTGACACAATTATCGCCCGCTTGTCACTAGGGGACTGATGACGATCGATCAGACCCTTGCCTTCCAAAGCCCTCAGAACCTGTGACGTCATCATGACATCGATTCCGGCGTGGTTGGCCAATTGTTTTTGATTGAGGCCGTCGGAACTTTGCAACCAGACCAACGAAGCCAGTATTACAAATTGAACATGAGTTAAGCCAAACGGCTCCAAAGCACGACGCTGAGCCGCCTGCCAATTATTGGTAACGCGCCACAGCAAAAATCCCGGACTGGCGTCGGTCGACTCGAAATCGGACTGTAAATTATTCATTACCCTCAGCCAAGTTGACTAGTTTGTTTAGGGCTGGCTGCAAGCCACTACGCAAATTAGCGCCCATAACCTTGGCCCAAAAAACAGCCATCAAACCCGACATTGTTACTTGGTGCGTGACGGTTGTTTTGGCGCCCGTAACCGATATCGTGTGGTTAAATGTCAGCTTAGCACCCGGCAGCGACGACACGTCAACAAACGACTTGTCCACCTCGACACTTGCCAAAACCGACTTAACAGCTGGACCACCCTTTGGCTTTAACTTGGTTTTGCCGCCAGTCGCAAATTGGCCAGACAATTTGACCCATTCGATTGAATCATCCCAAACAGGCCAGTGCTCGACGTCGGCCCACAGTTTAAAGATTTGACTTGGTTTTGCGATGGTTGTTTTGGTTGCGGTTGCGATATTAATCATACTCATGTCGTATATAATAAGCGCACTTACTATTTATGTCAAGTCTGATTTAGCATTTAAATAACACCTTAATTCGCATAACGCCATTATTAACATCTTAACACTAATCAACCCTGGTGATATAATATAAACATGACTAATATATCCATAAACTCAAAAACTATCGTCTTCGTTCACGGATTATTTATGAACCCTAACAGCTGGCAAGACTGGATCAAGTACTTCGAAGCCAAGGGCTACACTTGTTATGCCCCGGCCTACCCTTTTCACAAAGGCAATCCGGCGGACCTACGCGCCAAGCCTGATCCCCGCCTTGGTAAAGTAACGTTCGACCAGGTAGTTGACGTCTACACCAAGTTCATTCAAGGCCTACCCGAACAACCGATTTTGATCGGCCATTCTATGGGTGGCGCCGTAGTCCAAAAACTGATCAATAACGGACTAGGCGTTGCTGGCGTCTGTATTGATACCGCACCACCACAAGGCATCTTTACCCTTAAATTTAGCTTTTTAAAAGCCAACCTGCCAACCATCAATCCGCTCAAAGGCGACTCGGTATCGATTCCGGATGTTAATTGGTTCCATTATGCGTTTTGCAATATGATGACGATCGAACAAACCCAGATCGAATACGACAAGTTCTTCACACCAGAAAGCCGCAACATTCCTCGTACCGCCAGTGCCGGTCAAGCCAAGATTGATTTCAAAAAACCACATGTTCCACTGTTATTCATCGCCGGCGAGAACGACCATATTATACCGGCGTCTCTCAACCAAAAGAATTTTGACGCCTACAAAGACCCGTCCAGCCTGCGTACCTTCAAACAATTCCCTGGCCGCTGCCACTACCTGTGCGCCCAAACCGGCTGGCAAGAGATTGCCGAATACGTTAGCGCCTGGATCAAGTAATATATTGTCCGACCAGGTGCCCATAATATGCCAGTTTAATGCTGGCATATTTAACTATTATGATTTAGTTAATTAAAAAGGGTGACTAAAACGACAGAGGCGCTGATAGCGATAATGACAACTACAAGTTCGAACGTCGTAAACCCATTTTGCTCTTTGAGTGTTCTTTGCATAAAGCTCTCGTTTATTGGTATTTATTATAATATCACGAAAGATGGATTGACGTAAGCTTTTTTGTTATACTTAAGCATCATAAGGAGTATGAATAAATTAACTGCTAGACACAGCCAGTTCAAGCCAAGTCGTGCTGCCAAGGCGACCTTGCTTTTGGTTGCAATCGCATCAATCGCCTATTTATTCACACCCAATCTGGTACAGGCAATCACTGATTTATCCCAAAGTTATACGAGCGCCGACAAATTATCCCTTGGGTCGATGGTCAGCCTCAAGGGTGGCACGACCGACCAAGTTATTGCCGCCACCAGCAACAACGCCGATGGTTTGTTGGGGGTAGTGATCGATGCTGGCAATTCACAACTATCGATATCAACCGGCAAGGTCAACCAAGTCCAGGTCGCCACCGACGGCGTCGCCCAAGTCTTGGTCTCGAATATCGGTGGCGATATCGTCAAGGGCGACCACATCACATCGTCGCCAATCGTGGGCGTTGGCATGAAGGCAACAACCAACGTCAGGATCGTCGGTATTGCCCAGGGCGATTTAAACGGCAGTAACGGCAGCGAGAAAAAATACACCGACAGTAACGGCGTCGAACAAACCGTCGTCATCGGCAGCGTACCGGTCCTGGTTAATACCTCGTACTACTTCAAAGAGCCAGACAAGACCTTGATCCCGTCAGCCCTCCAAAACGTCGTCAACACAATTGCCGGCAAAAGCGTCAGCACCCTGCCAATCATCATCAGCGCTGTTATTTTCGTAGTTATGTTGATCGTGGTCGTCAGTATCGTCTATACCATGATCCGCAGCAGTATTATATCGG
>CAIOSL010000067.1 GCA_903861015.1 uncultured bacterium | reverse complement strand
CGGCATTGTGACCGAACTTCGTCTCGGTTGGCGACGTAATTACAACTACTGGCGCTACAGTATCAACCGTAACACTTCCGCTGTCTTCCAGGCCCGCGTTGCCAGCATTATCGACAGCATAGACCCGTAGGGTATATTCGCCATCGGCCGTAACGCTAGTTGTCGTATAATTATTACCCGTAAAAGTCCAGTCTTTAACAACATCACCATGACTATTCTCTAGTTGATAGTAATAACCTTTAACCCCAGAGGCATTTGCACCACCTGGATCAACCGCCGCTGTCCACGACCAGTCAATGTTTTGACTATTAGTTGGGTTAGTAGCCACTGGAACACCAGGTTTGCCCGGGTTCTTTAGTTCAGTTGAATATTGAGTTGTTGGATTATTAAACAGAATATTGCCGGCAAGATCATGAATATTTTGAACGCCCCATTGTTGTTCTGGTGACACATACCAACCTGGGTTTGTCAAATTAACCGTTGACTCTCGATTAATCGAATCATAAGTAATCGTCGCATCACCCACTAAATCACCACTGCCCAAAGCCCCAGGCCAGTTATTCAAAAAATAATTAGCTGGATCTGTGGCTTCGATTGCGTTCACATCTTCATAAAAATGCACCTTAAAACTAGTCGCACCCGGAGCGCCAAAGATCAAATACGCCAACGGCTTTTGGGTATCGATGGTTACCTTGTAAGGTGCAGTCCAAGATCCGACATTACCAGCGACGTCAAACGCCCTGACCTGCCAATAATAAGTTCCGTCAGGGGCGCCAGTCGAATGGATTTGCGGCGTAACCAAATTATTTTGTTCGGAGTTACCGCTAGCAATCGAGTTCCAAGCACCGATCAATGACCCAGTGCCATCAACGGCGTTCGAAGTCGATGACTGAAACTCATACTTAACTGTCGATATACCGTCGGATTTGTCTGACCAAGTAAAATAGAAATCGTTGGTGTTAACATAGCCATTATTCGATGGCGTCAGCAAGGCAGGCGTACCTGGGGCAGTAGCGTCATACGTCAATACACATGGCGTCGACCAGTCCGAATCGGCATCAACACCATTTGTCGCTTGGACGCTAAATTTATAATCACCCTCATTCGTCAAAGTAGATGGATTACTCGTTATGTTGCCCACATTGTTAGGCAAAGCATCAGCATAACCGGGCGTGACTATTTTGTAATTATAGCTAGTTGCACCAGCCACCGCCGACCAAGTTGGATTCACCGAGCTGTTGGTAGTTATCGCACCACAGAATAGCGCACCATAACTAGTAGTCGGCGTCGATAGTTTAAATCGTCCAGTGACCAGATTTCTCCAACTTACACTATAATTATCGGCTGCATTACCAGTTGCGCTGTTAAAGTTATTAAATATAACTCCATCAATATTGCTATACCCATCACCCATCCAATTGCCGTCTTTGGTTGCAACCCAAGACCCATCAACATAGTAATCATAATTCAAGCTAGTGGTATTGTAATCTACCTCTACACTATGCCAACCACCCAAACCAACCGGCGTTGATAGGTTAGTCCAGCCACCATTCATAGTGTCAAAAACTCGCCAGCCAGTAAACCCACCGTCACCGATAGTCGTATATTCGATAATCGGCCAAGCAGTGTCGCTATTAGACGCGTTGTGCGCAATGCCCCAAATACCAGCCCGAACTGCCTTTCCCGTCCATGACGGGTCGAGGTATATTTCCGACTTAACACTTTTGGCTGTCGAAAAAGAAGCCTGCAAACCTTCTGTTTGATAGAACAAGTGTGACGTATTGGCGTTTTGGTTATCTACGTTAAGCGTCAAAGAATCAGCACCAATCGAATAGCCACCCGACGGCGTAGCTCTGTCTGCCTGCCAAGCCAAACTACCAAATGGCACCGATGAATAAACCATCGATACTGGCGAGGCGCCCACACTATCGGCAAAAATTATCGGCACCAACACGCTCAGGCTGCTAATAGCCATTACAAACGATAGCGCGACCGAACTTACTCTCTTGTATACACCCCCGCTAAGCAAACCCATAAACCTATACTCCCTTTTTGTCGGCAAATCGATAATTCCGACGCGTTACTGATAATAAGATTAAACAACGTGTGTGTTTTTGTATTACCTATACTATAACCCGCCGGCAAATCTTTAGCAATCGATGAACTACAAAAAAGCCGGTAGTCATCACTGACTACCGGCTGCGGCAAAAAATCGATTTAACTAATTTTCATCCGTGAAATTGAACCAATCAGGATCATTGTGAATATCAGTAATCACTTTATCCCAAAAGTTTTCTAACTGATCCTCGTCGACTGGTTCATCTAAAGATATCGCATCCTGATGACGATGAGCTTCTGGTATATCGTCTGGCGACGAGTCAATTTGCTGAAATTCTAGATAATTTAGTAATGACATATTTGTTTTTATTGGTTTATACTTCAATTAAAGCATAAACATATACAAATGTCAACTAAGCGAAAAGCGCACTGCCGTATTTAGTAATAATACCGGCAATAATCAGTACTATTATGAGCGCCATAGCCAAACGGTCAAAGTCGCGCTCGACAAGTTTTCGAGCAACCTGTGATATTTTGCCAGATAAATACAAGTTCTCTTCCCTTATATTGTAACGACTGATCGAAAAGAAAACCAGAGTCGTCGAGAATGTGACCAACAAACACCACGGGCATAGGGCCTGAATAATAAACGAGCTGACATAGAGTAGATAATAAGCAAACGCCAATGACATAGTTGCCATTATCTGGACCCCAAACATAAACCAACGCGGAAACCGAACCATCGCCAGGCCCGCCACCGCAATCACAATCATGACCGGTTCGGTCATCATGCCAATGAAACTATTTGGAAATCCCAGTAAGGCCGAGTACTGAGACTTGGCGACCGTGGCGCAATTAATAACCACATTAACACTGCAGCTCAGTTGCACGTTTGGATTCTTGGCCAACTCAATCGCATCGACCGACAATACAAACGCCGCCAAAAGGCTTAAAATTGCACCAATTAAAACAATCGTAAAGATCCAACGATCATCCCGTACCCTAATGTCTTTATGAGTAAAAAAGTTAGTCATTTTTTTATTGAACATAATAGCTCATCTCGTTAATAGTTGGTAACGGCAGGCCGCGCCAAGTGTTTTGCATAACACCACTATCACTTATAGCGATAATAGTTGGGTATTCAAAAATGTCATAAACTGAACAAAATTGTACACCAGCCGGAGCATCGGGGTTCATCGTTTCAAGTTGATGTCCGGTTTGCCGTTCAAAATCACGCAAAAAATCCAGAACCGTCCTGCTATAATCGGTTTCGTCTTTAAATACAACAACCACCCTCATCGACATCACCTATTCTTCAGACTTGTTATTACGGCGCTGTTCGAGAATCTTAACAAAGTCATCGAGGGTCTTGAATTGATGATACACACTAGCATACCTGACGTATGCAACTTCATTGCGCTTAGCCAGCTCGTCTAGTACTTTGTCTCCGATTTGCTTGGAAGTAATTTCGTTTTCACCGATCAAGTACAAAGCATCTTCGATCTCTGAGATCATTTCTTCAACTTCTATTTCGGAAGCAAAGAATTTACCAACCGAACGCTTTATTGCGATAGCTAATTTGTCACGTTCAAACAATTCCCGCGCCCCGCTTTTTTTGATGACTGCTAGGTTAGGCTTCTCGACTCGCTCGTATGTCGTAAAACGTCGCCCGTCCGGAGATTCACGACGACGACGTATAGTAATACCGTCGCCAACTTCGCGCGATTCGATAACTCGGCTGTCACCGATATTATATTTTGCCATGACTAATTATCCTTATTATCAGCTTGTTTATTCTTTTTGCGACGACGCAAAAAGGCAGGAATATCAGACCGTTCTTCTTCCTCTTCATTTGGCTGGTTCCAAATATTGCCAGACGTCTCTTCGGCAAACATAGTCTCGGACTCTGATTTATGATCCAAGTCCATGTCAATCTCGCCAACGGTCTCTTCGGCTAATCGAGCCGATGACGTTTGCGCCGATACAACATCATGCGCTACTGGTTGTTTTTGGAAATAAGCAGAGTCAAAGCCGGTTGCAATAACCGTAATCGTCAATTCGTCTTCCATATCGGCCTTTAGAGTCGCACCAAAGATAATATTGGCATCTGGTGATACTGCACTGGTTATAATCTCGGCCGCCTCTTGGATCTCACTCATACTCATATCGTAACCGCCGGTGACGTTAAATAGCACACCCTTAGCGCCATCGATCGAGACTTCGATTAATGGTGATTCGATCGCCTGTTGAGCCGCCAAGGCCGCACGATTCTCGCCACTAGCCCGTCCAATACCCATTAATGCCGATCCGGCATTACTCATAATCGCTCTAACGTCAGCAAAGTCAAGGTTGATTAAACCGTGCTCGGTGATTAATTCCGAAATACCTTGAACACCTTGCCTTAGAACATCATCGGCAATTTTGAATGTTTCTAGAAGTGGGGTGCGACGATCAATAGTTTGCAACAAACGATCATTTGGAATTGTGATCAAAGTATCAACGTGACGGCCTAATTGCGATATTGCCCACTCAGCGTTCTTGCGGCGTTTTTCGCCTTCAAAACTAAATGGCTTGGTCGCAACACCAACCACCAATATGCCCAGCTCGCGCGCTACTTCGGCGACTACGTAACCAGCACCGCTGCCGGTTCCACCACCTGCACCGATTGTCACGAAGACCATGTCGGCACCGGCTAATGATTCGCGAATTTGATCGCGTGATTCGACGGCAGCCGCCTCACCGACCGAAGGGTCGGCGCCCGCGCCTAGGCCGGAAGTAACTGTACTGCCTAGATGAATTTTGACATCGGCTTTACTGTTATGCAAAGCTTGTGCATCAGTGTTCATGGCGATAAATTGCACGCCTGTTAGTCCGGCATCTTTCATGCGGTTAACTGCTGAACCACCGGCACCACCAACTCCGACAACTTTTATGCTTGCAAAGGTTTGTATATCGCTTGGTTTTACTTCAGGCATCTGTTTAATTATCTCCAACATTCTTATTCATAATCTAGTATATCACTCAGCTATAAAAACACTACATGCTTGGGCGTTTAAACAGCTTGGTTAATGCGCCCAAACCACCAGACAAAATACCCTTGCCAGCTTGCTTGCGACTTCCTCGGATAGCGCTGGCCGATTCAGCATCAATAAGCATTAGTCCGATAGCAGTTGCATACTGTGGTTGGTCGATATTGTCGGCGACGCCACCATAACCACTGGCTACCCCAATCCTTGCCGCTAGCCCCAAGGCATTTTTGGAGAATTCGGCAATTCCTTTTAGCTGAGCGCTGCCACCAGTTAGTACGGCGCCACTTGGTAGCTTACCAGCCCGACCAGCTTTCTTAAGCTCTTTATTAATCGCCTCGAAAATCTCTTCCAGGCGAGCTTCGACAATCTCGTCAATCTCATCGGTATTAAAAGCATAGACGTGTCCGCCATGTTTAACGCTAACCTCGTGGGCGTCCTTGCGCGATGTCGCCGAAGCATGCTCGATCTTGATAATCTCAGCAATCTCAGGATCGGCCTTAAGGCCAATTGCCAAATCATTAGTAATATTAACACCTCCAATCGGGATGACTGCCGCGTATCGCAGATCACCTTCCTCATAGATCGCAATATTAGTAGTAGCGCCACCAATATCGATCAAAACCACACCGTTTTCGATCTGCCCCTCGTTTAGGACGGCTCGGGCCGCCGCCACACCCGCCACAATAACCGAGCGAGGTGTAACCTTGGCGGTCTCGGCGGTTTTTTGTAAATTAACCAAATGTGGACCCAGTACCGAAACGACATGAGCGTCAATTTCCAACCTAGTACCAGTCATGCCGATAGGATTCTTGATATTATCCTGGCCGTCAAGTTTATAGGCATGTGGTATAACGTCAAGTATTTCGCGATTTGCCGGAACCTTGCCCAAAGTAGCAACTTCCTCGATGCGCGACAAATCATCCTCGGTTATTTCGTGATTCGCTCCGCCAACAGCTATCATGCCGTCGGTATGAGTACTCAAAATATGTGCCCCGTTAATACTGAGGGTGGCAATATTTACCTGGTAGCCGCTCATCCTTTCGGCTTCACCCAAAGCATCGTCAATCGCTTGGGCCGGCCCATTTAAGTTAACTACCGTGCCCTTACGCATACCGTTATTGGCGGCCGATCCAACACCGACGATCGTCGGCACACCAGTGATTCCATCTATATGCCCAACTACACATCTAACCGTAGTAGTTCCAATATCAATTCCAACTGCATATTTTGACGGAGCTTCTTGCATGTTAAAAGTATATCGCTTATGCGACATTTTGCCTAGTAAAAATAGCTTAGATTCTTGTTAGAATTTCGGCGCCATCTTCAGTAATGAGTACGGTGTGTTCAAAATGAGCAGCCAAACTACCGTCGCGAGTACTAATCGTCCATCCATCTTTACTCATTTTGATAGCTTCGCCGCCGAGGGTTGCCATTGGCTCGATCGCAATCGTATCGCCCGGGAGCAATAGAACACCCGTTCCCTTTCGGCCATAATTGGCTACTTCTGGTGCCTGCTGCATCTTGTGGCCAATGCCATGACCAACTAATTCACGGATAATACCCAGCCTGCCTTCATTTAGCACCTTTTCAACCGCCGCACCGATATCTCCGGTTCGAACCGGACCTTTAATAGCATCAATGCCGGCAAATAAACTACGCTCAGTGTAGCTAATTAAGTGTTTTTTGGCACCCTTTGGCTCCTCGCCGATTACCATCGTAAAAGCACTGTCGATTTTCATGCCCTTATAGGTTATAACCAAATCAAAACTAACAACGTCGCCTTTTTCAAAACGATAATCGGTTGGGATGCTGTGAACAATCTCGTCATTCGTCGAAATACAAATTGAATTTGGAAAATTAACCTCATCGGTCTTGTAGGTTACGACTGCGCCCCGCGCTTTTATTTCGCTCTCAACCCAACGATCAATCTCAATTTCACTAATACCGACAACCGCTCGCTGGCGAACACCGTCTAGTATCGCCGCCAAGATCTTGCCACCTTGACGCATTGCCTCCAGCTCGGCTGCAGTTTTTATAGGTTGAATACTTTTTATTGCATCAACTTGCATGCCTGAAGTTCCTCAATTATTTTGTCATGAACCTGGCCAACCGTACCAACACCGTCGACGTGCGCTATATTGACACCATGCTCGGTAAGATAACTCAAAATTGGATACATTTCTTGTCGGTAAGCCCTCAGGCGCTCGTCAATCAGAGCGACCTTATCTTTCAGGTCTTGACTAAATTCAGTCATCACCCTGACTACCGTTTTTGGCTCAGTTGCTGACGGAGATTGTTCTACAGGCTCT
>CAIOSL010000066.1 GCA_903861015.1 uncultured bacterium | reverse complement strand
GGCTTTGCGTTCTGGTCCAATGGCGATTTTCTCAAAAGCCTCGGTCAAATCATTGTTGCTAATCTTTTTGGAATTACGCCTGGCGGCAACAATTGCAGCCTCGTTAGCAATATTGGCCAGATCCGCACCCGACGAACCGGCGGTTTTGGCCGCCAAAGCGTCCAAGTTAACACTCTTGTCGACTGGTTTGTTCTTGAAATGGACGTTCAAAATCGCCAAACGATCTTTGCGCTCTGGCAAGGTAATGTTGGTACGGCGATCAAAACGACCTGGTCGCAATAAAGCTGGGTCAAGAACATCAGCGCGGTTAGTGGCTGCCAAAACAATAACATTAGCGCCAGTTTCAAAACCGTCCATCTCGACCAAGATTTGGTTGAGTGTTTGTTCGCGCTCGTCATGACCACCACCCATACCACTGCCGCGGCGGCGACCGACGGCGTCGATCTCATCAATAAAGATAATCGATGGCGCGTTCTTTTTTGCCTTGGCAAACAAATCGCGCACACGGCTAGCACCGACACCTACAAACATCTCGACAAATTCTGATCCCGAAATCGAGAAGAATGGCACATTGGCTTCGCCGGCAACGGCGCGGGCTAGCAATGTCTTACCAGTACCAGGGTTACCAACCATCAATACACCGCGCGGGATCTTGGCGCCCAAAGTTTCATACTTTTTAGGATGCTTCAAAAAATCAACGACTTCTTCAAGGTCTTGTTTGGCCGATTCGTTGCCAGCAATATCCGAAAAAACAACTTTTTCTTTATCGGCACCATAAAGCTTGGCTTTTGACTTGCCAAAACCCATGGCTTGGTTGTTTTGGCCCTGCGCCTGGCGCATCATAAACATAAAGAAAGCGCCAAACAACAGCACTGGCACAATAATAATCGCCAGGTTCCATAGTGTCGTACCGGTAGTTGATGGTGGTACGATAGTCAATTCAACCGGAGCATCGGTCTTTAGGCCTTGCTCTTGAATACTAGTGCCGGCTTGCTTGACCGATTTTTCGGTTGGCTTGTCGCTACCCTTTGGTGTAACTTTGACGTCGTCGCCCTGAATTTCGATTTTGGTAATCTGACCGTTATTGGCCTGGCTAATAACATCAGATATTGGCACATCTTTCAGGTTATCCTGAGGCGTCAAAAATGCCGCCGCCACAAAGATACCGACTATGACTACTGCCCAAAATATAGTCAGTCGCAATCGGTTGCTGGGTTTATTGGTGATCGTTGGTTTTATAGCCATAAACAATTAAAATGTTCCTTTCAATAGATCGTCTCAGTGAGTATTTATACAATCTATTTTATCAGTTCGACAGTAAAATTACGAGTAGTGAAGTTAACTACAACTCCACCGCCAGCGTTATAGACCTTGCCCGGCAACATAGTTTTAATAGCATGGATGGTTTTGACCATTTGTGGACGCGTCAACCTGGCGCTAGTAATGTGCCGCAAACATTCCAAAGCGCTAGCCTCGTCAATATGCGTAAAAAAATATCGGCTATAAGTTGGCCCCTCGCCGATCAAGCTAACAACCTCGGCCTGAACCTGGCGTTTTAACTGTCTTTGATGAGCCCACAACCCCAACAGTTGACGTTTGACGTCGGTGTCTAGGCCGGCGGTTTGGTGACGAATTCGATTACGCAAGTATTTATCCTCGGCGTTAGTGCTGTCTTCACGCCATTGCAATCCGCGAACACGGGCATAATCAATTATTTCGGCCTTGGTCAGCGACGTCAGCAGACGTTCAATGTCCGAATCCAAAACCGCCAATCCACGCCAACCAGTGCCGCGCGTCAGATTAATCGCAATCGTTTCGACTACGTCATCGGCGTGATGGGCGGTTATTAACCTGGCCTCGTGCTTGTCGGCCACCTCTCGCAAGAACTTATACCGGCGACTGCGCGCCTTGTCTTCGCTGGTATCGGGGCCCAACTCTTCGCGCCTAGTTTCAAGAACCAAGCCATATTTTTTGGCCAATCCCGCCACAAAGATCGCGTCAATACCCGATTCTGGCCTGATACCGTGGTCAAAATGCGCCACCACCAATTCCAGTCCAGGCTGACTGGCCAATATATCCAACAAAACCACCGAATCAACACCCCCACTGACCGCCACCACGTATTTGTTCATATATTTAGTATACATAATGCTTAAGTTTTGGGGCAGTATTGTCCGCTAAAACTCAAACCTCTTTGATACCTTTACCCCTACCCAAACGCCAAATATACCGCCAACCATACCAGCCACAATACTCGCCGTGCTAAAGAAATCGTTATCACCCCAGAGCATCGGCACAAAATTACCGATTAATTCAAATGCAACCGCAAAGAACATGATTACGCTTTTGTCCATACTTTTAGTATTACACAATAAGTATAAGTTATACACCGAGCAGGATCGGGACTATTTATTTATCGGGTCACTCTACGGGGGCGAAGCCGCCCGTGGCGCTCGGCCTCGCTACCGCTCGCAAGCCCGATAAATAAACAGTCCCGATCCTGCTTGGCGCGAACAATAATTTTAAAGATACCTCGTACTACCAAACGGTATTTTGACCTTCAAAAACCTGTCGGTCGCCAACGTATCAGCCGAATGCACTGTCCGCTCGCCAAACCGCTGGTTAATAGCGTCAATCGCCCCGCTCAACTGTTGCTCGCGCGCCAACTCGTCGCCAAACAAACTCAGCTGATCGTTATTATTATCGCTCAGCTCGTAACAATGCACCCCGATCTCGCGTATATCATCAGGGGCGCCAGCAAACAGGTTTTGAGCCAAACTGTTGATCGTCCGATCGGTATAAAACGGCAATTGCGACATATAAGTATCGTGCCAAAACCGACCAGCAATCGTCCGAGTATAGACATAAACACCTCTGGCGGCCTTGTCTTGGCCACGCAGGCGCGCACCAACCGATTCACACAAATTGTGCAGTCGACTAGCTATCTCGACCCTCGACAAATTACGATTCTCCAAAACATACTGTCGCCCAACCCGCTTAGTCACTATCGGCCGATCATCGACCTCGTACCCACGCAGCCGCTCAAACCATTGTCGCCCCACAATCCCCTTAAAAACCACTTTCTCGAGAGTCACCACATCGGCATCCAAAAACTGCAAAGGCGTATAGATCCCGACACCGTTCAGCCGCCGCTGTAAATGCTCCGCAATCCCCGTCAAATCAGTCAACTTCATTGTGGCATAGGTGTCCCGCAAGTTATCGGCCGCCATCACGTCCAGCCCATCTGGCTTGTGCAGGCCGGCCGCCGTCTTGGCCAAAAACCGATTGGTACCGATCCCAACATTGCAACGCATCGCCGACCCCACCTCGTCCCGAAGTCGCTGTTTAACCTCATACCCAATGTCAATCAACGACCGACCAGCCGGCAAATGATGAAAGTCCATCACCCCCTCGTCAATACTCTTCATCACAACATGTGGCGAGTAAGAATTTAATATTGCCATCAATTTGCGATAAACATACCGATATTTTGCCGGATCACTCTCGATAGCCACCAGGCCCGGGACCAACCTCTCGGCCTCCAACAGCTTCATACCTACCTTCACCCCTAGCGCCTTGGCCTCGTAACTGGCGGTTACAATACAGGTATTTTTGACTCGTCGATTCACAACCGCCACCGGTCGACCACGCAGCAGTGGCCGGGCTTGCTGTTCGGTACTGGCAAAAGCCGAATTTAGGTCGACGTGCATGACCAGTGGCTCTTCGGGGTTGTACTTATCAGGCATCAACATGATCTGCCTCCCGGGTTAATCGCCAAGTCAGCCGCTCGGCGTCCAGTTCAATCCGGTAATCAGCCGATCCATCGGTCACGTCAAAAACATGAACCATGCGCTTGCCATGGCCAACCGGATGCACCAGGCCAATTTCGCTAATTACTACTTCGCGAGCATTTGACCGTTTAAACTTGACCGGCCGGCACGGGTTTAAACCTTCGCCAAAGGCTGCCACTACTTTTATTCTCTCGTTCAAAAAGATTTCGTCATTCATACCAAAAAGCTCCTAAATTAATTTCAGGAAACGATTAGTGTACTGTTTTGCCCGTCTTTGGCGCTCGTTTCAAAACCCCAAATCCGAAGACAATAAATGAATGACCGATCGCCAGGGACGCCTGGATATATCCGGTGTGTGTAGCGTGGTAATTTAATTATATCACCCTAATATTTACTTGTAAGGCCATCGGTAGCATAATAGTATTTAAAGCATAAACAAAAAAGGACTCGCATGAACCCAGACCCAGCCCCAACACCGTCGCCGGTTTCAACGCCCAAACCCGTCGGTTTTCAAACCCCCATCACCGACAAACCACCCAAAAAACCGTTCAACAAAGTTCGGTTGGCGATTATCGTTGCCGCGGTAATACTGGTCGGCACTATCGCCTATTTGGCCTACAGCTACCTCAAACCATCCAGTGCTACCACCAATAATACTACCGGCGCCAACCAAACCACAGTAATCAACAGTCAACAAACCCCCGACACCGTCAACAGCAGCGACACCACCACTGCTGCCGATTCGGTCAGTGCCATTACCAGCAGCCTAACCAGCAATTCGGACAGCGAATCGAGTTTAGTTAACACCGACGACAGCGGTATGGCGAGTGACGCCAACCAAGACGCCGGCAATGTAGGAGACACCGTCAATGAAAACAATTTCTAAAACCATCTTGGCGGCCGTCATTATCAGCCCAGTTCTGATATTGCTATCGACCAACCCAACCAACGCCGTTGAGCCAACTGGCACCGGAAATAGCGTAAGGCCTGCTATTTGTACTCAAATTGGCGTCCTCAAAAACAACAACCAAACCAGCCTAGAAGTCCAAATCGCCAATACCAAAAACAATTTCACCCAACGCATATCGCAAATCACCGCCAATCAATCGTCGGTCGACAAACAACTGGCCACCTCACGCGCAACCGCCAGCACCCAATTTGACGCCCGAATCACCGAATTATTGGCTAAAAATAATTTAACCACCAGCCAAAAACAAGCCATAACTCTTTACCAAACCAACATGAAAAAGGCCGAGGTTGATCGCCAAAACGCCGTCGACAACGCCCGCTCGGTTTACCGAAAAGCCCTAACCGATGTTATTAGCGGTCAACAACAAACCCTAACCAGCGCTATCGCCACCTACCAAAAAACTGTCGATGACGCATTCGCAACATCGGTCAACAACTGTGGCGACGGTACTGCGATGTCGACCCTAAATACCGCCGTCAAGACCGCTCGCCAGACCCTAGCCGACACCAAACAATCCACCAAATCGGCCGATGCCATCAAACAACTGGCCGC
>CAIOSL010000065.1 GCA_903861015.1 uncultured bacterium | reverse complement strand
GCTGGCGATCACACTACTCGCCTACCCAATTACGGCAATATTTGTCGGTCAAAACTGGGGTGAGTTATTTACACATACCTTTTTGACTCTGCCGACGATTAATTCAGACACGATATATATCTTGGTTGGTATATTGGGAACGACAATTTCGCCATATCTGTTTTTTTGGGACACATCCGAAATCGTCGAAGAAGAGATCGCCCATCATCGTTTGACTGCCGCCGGTCGTGACCCCAAGCTCAGTCGGCGCTTTTTGAAAAGCGTTCGTACCGATAATTTGATGGGGATGACGCTGACCGTCGTAACGGCCTGGTTTATTGTCGTAGCTTGCGCCTCGGTATTGTTCAAAAATGGTGTCCACGAAATCAATACTGCCTCCGATGCCGCCAGGGCTCTAGAGCCACTAGTAACCGGCTTTCCAAATGCTGGCTTGGTAGCCAAACTAATATTTTCGATCGGTATTATTGGCGTTGGTCTTTTGGCGGTACCGGTCTTGGCTGGTTCGTCAGCCTATGCTATCAGCGAGACCTTGGGCTGGAAAGAGGGTTTGTATCGCAAGTTTAAGCGCGCCACTGGCTTTTATGTAGTTATAATTGCGGCGACGATTGTTGGCTTGATTATCAACTTCTTGGGAATCGACCCTATCCAGGCGCTGATTTTTACAGCGGTCTTTAACGGTATCGCGGCCGTGCCGTTACTTTGGATGATAGCGCGCGTCGGTAACAACGCATCGATTATGGGCGAATATCGCAATGGGCACTTATCAAACTTTTTTGTTAGGGTTGCTTTGGCTGTGATGGTCTTGGCGGTGGCGGCCTTATTCTTCTTTGTGGTGATTGGTAAATAGCGCTGCCGGTTATTTATTGTTATACTTAATACATGATAGATATAAACTCATCCGTACCCGATTTTGAACTGGACGCCTACCAGAATAACGAGATTAAAAAAGTTAAATTATCTGACTATTTGGGTAAATGGGTAATTTTGATATTTTACCCTGCCGATTTTACCTTTGTTTGTCCGACCGAACTCGAGGATGCGGCGGCTTATTACGGTGAAATAAAGAAAATGAACGGCGAGATTATGAGCATTAGCACTGATACGGCATTCGTACACAAAGCTTGGCACGATAACTCCCCGGCGATCAGCAAGGTTACTTATCCGATGTTGGCCGACCCAACCGGCAAAGTTGCAAGGATATTTGG
This sequence comes from uncultured bacterium, assembly GCA_903861015.1. GTDB lineage: Bacteria > Patescibacteriota > Saccharimonadia > Saccharimonadales > Saccharimonadaceae > UBA1547. Next base: position 1,224 of record CAIOSL010000065.1, on the reverse strand, counting down.
GACATATATCGAGGACGAAGGTTTGTCGCTACGAGGTACCTTTATCATTAGCCCAGAGGGCTTGTTAAAAACTATTGAAATCCACGATAACAATATTGGTCGCAGTGCCCGCGAGATGTTGCGTAAGCTCCAAGCTGCCCGATTTGTTCACGAACATGGTGGTGATGTTTGTCCGGCCAGCTGGGAGCCAGGCGACGACACTCTAAAACCCGGTGTCGATCTTATCGGCAAGATCTAGTTTGCGCACAACGATGATATAATCAAGGGTATGGTTAATAAACTTCAGGAGGTTGTGGCAAACGAGGCGGTTTTGTTTGCGCGTCGAGCTACGCGGGAAAAAACCTGGGCCAGGTCGCTTGATGTTTTAAAGTCTAATCTTTCGGGAACGGCCCAAGAATTGGTCGAGGGATGTATTGGCTTTCGGTCAGAGTTTTTGGTGCCGGCCGAGCCAGTCACTGATGTCTCTGGCAAAATATACGCGGTTCAGCGTCACGGCAAAGATCAGACTATTGGTTTAACTTTGCTATACCGAAGTGATGCTAGTTTGCATCCGTATTTCAAGTCGATTTTGAACAACAAATTATGTACATATTCCGAAGAACTGCACAGCATAATCATCCCCAACTCGCCGGTTTCGGCCAATTGGATGGGCATTATTATGTATCACGAGTTGCAACACGCCAATTACCATTTGAGCGGTACTTATCGTAATCACAAAGACGGATATTGGATCGAAGAGCAACAAATATATCGCGACGAGATCGAACTAATCACTAATCTTTATGGCGAACCATACCAAAGGTTTATCGAAAAAGCCTCGCTCGAAATATTAGAACATTTGGCCAGTGGTGTTTTGACACGTCAGCAACTAAGCGACGTAGCCATGCAAGGTTTGGACATTATGGCCGACAAATCACTGTCGACGCTCGAAGACACTATCAGGCGTGGCGCCGTGATGGTGCACATTGGTTTTACGGTATTCGAGGCCATGAGTTTGGGATCGACCATGCACTTTGCCTCGTTTGTCGAAGCGTTGTCGACCAGCAAGCGTGCTGATCCGTGGTATTGGGTTAAACAAATCGCCAGATAAATCGTCTATTTAATCTGTTTGCACCAAAAGCCATAATAGCTGGCCTTTTTTTGTGATATATCTTCGGGTATCATCAGCGCCATACCTTCGGGCTTGACGTCAAAGTTCTTCAAATTGCCATAGCCAGCATATTC
>CAIOSL010000064.1 GCA_903861015.1 uncultured bacterium | reverse complement strand
TAATTGCAAGTAATGGAATCTCGGATTTCAACGCTATTCGCCTAACTGTTGCCAGCCCAGAAGATATTCTTAAGTGGAGTAACGGTGAGGTTACAAAACCTGAAACGATTAATTATCGTACACAAAAGCCAGAACGCGACGGTTTGTTCTGTGAGCGTATCTTTGGACCAGTCAAAGACGTTAATCCACACGATAACAAGCTAAAAGGTGTTCGCTCACGCGAAGCTGCGGTTGACAAAGAAGGTGGTTTGATCACCAAATCAATCGTTCGCCGCGAACGTATGGCCCACATTGCTCTGGCTACACCTGTGGCGCACATTTGGTTTATGCGCGGTACCCCAAGCGCAATGAGTTTGCTGCTTGGCATCACTGTTCGTAACCTCGAGCGCATCGCCTACTTCTCGACCTATGTGGTTTTGAAGGCTGACGAGCAAAAGCGTGACCAATACCTGTCAGACATCGAAGCCGAAGTTGAAGCCGGCCGAGTAGCGATCAAAATTCGTTACGAGCGCGAAGCTAGTGCTGAAGGTGCTGACGTTAAAGTTTTGGCCACTCAACAATCGAAAGAAATCGAAGAGCTAAATGAAACCTATTTGGTTAAAAGAGCTCAACTGGACAGCCTGGTTAAAGGCGCGTTGATCAGCGAAGTTGATTACCGTAACTTGCCAGAAGAATACGAAGAGCTAGTCGAAGTTGGTATGGGCGGTTTGGCCCTAAAAGCCTTACTTGACGAGATTGATTTGCCAGTTTTGATCGCCAAACTATCGACCGAAGTTGCCGAGGCTAAAGGCCAACGCGAGAAGAAACTGTTAAAGCGCCTCAAGATGCTTGAAGGCATGCAAGCTGCTGGTATTAAACCAAGCAGCCTAACGATGACTGTTTTGCCAGTGATCCCACCAGATCTTCGTCCGATGGTGCAATTGACCGGTGGTCGTTTTGCAACCAGTGACCTTAACGATCTTTATCGCCGTGTCATTAACCGCAACAACCGCTTGAAAAAACTGATCAGCCTTAACGCTCCCGAAGTTATCCGCCGCAACGAAATGCGCATGCTTCAGGAAGCAGTCGACTCTTTGATCGACAATAGCGCCGCTAAAGGCAACCGTGCAGTTAATGCAACCGGTGGCCGTCGCCGTCTAAAATCAATCAGTGATATGCTAAAGGGTAAACAGGGTCGTTTCCGCCAGAACCTACTTGGTAAGCGCGTTGACTACTCGGGCCGCTCAGTAATTGTGGTTGGTCCAAAACTAAAGATCAACGAGTGTGGTTTGCCGAAGCAAATGGCGCTTGAACTATTCAAGCCGTTTATTATCAGCTGGTTAATCCGCAACGAGCACGCTTACAATATTCGTTCAGCATCACGCTTGATCGAATCTGGCGATGCATTGGTATGGGACGCACTTGACTCGGTAATTGTTGGCAAATACGTTCTGTTGAACCGTGCGCCGTCATTGCACCGTTTGTCGATCCAGGCTTTCCAACCAGTATTGGTTGAAGGCAAGGCAATTCAGTTGCACCCACTAGTCGCCAACGGCTTTAACGCCGACTACGATGGCGACCAGATGGCAGTTCACTTGCCACTGTCAGATGATGCGCAGCGTGAAGCTCGCGAACTGATGAGTGCAACCAACAACTTGCTAAAGCCAGCTGATGGTGCGCCGGTCCTAAACATTGGTCAGGACGTTGTCTTGGGTAACTATTACCTAACTTACGAAAAGCCAAGTGCTCAGACCAAAGAAACCAAAGCCTACACTTCGATTTACGAAGCCGAGATGGCATATGATGGTGGCCACTTGCAATTGCAAAGCCCAATCCGTGTCTTCTTTAAGGGTGAAATCCGCAACACAACCTTGGGTCGCGTCTTCTTTAACGAGATCTTGCCAAGCGATTTCCCATACGATAACTCGGTTCAAAACAAAAAGCAGCTAAAGCGTGTGTTGGCCAAGATCTTTAATGATTACGGTGCCGTCACAACCGCCAAAACTGCCGACCGTATGAAAGGTTTGGCCTTCCGATTTGCGACAGTCGCTGCCGTATCAACCGGTCAACAAGATTACGTTCAGTTTGACGAGATCAGTGGATTCGTGGTTGAGGGCGATGCCAAAACCGCGTTGATCGCTGAACAATTCGATCAGGGTTTGATCACTGACGAAGAGCGTTACAGCTTGACAATTGCCGCATGGCGCGCAGTCGACCGCAAGATTGCGGACTTCTTGCAAACCAAAATGCGCGACATGGATACCAGCATCAGCGTCATGGTTAACTCCGGTGCTCGTGGTGATATCTCTAACGTCAAATGGGCGTCGGCTATGATCGGTATCGTGGTGGATTCAAATAACCGCGAAATCGAGCTGCCAATCCGCTCGAACTACAAGGACGGTCTAAGCTCGCTAGAGCAATTCGTGGCAACACGTGGTGCTCGTAAGGGTCTGATCGATACCGCCTTGAAGACTGCTGACGCTGGTTACCTAACTCGTCGTTTGGTTGACGTGTCACAAGACGTCTTTACGGTAGAAGACAGCGTCGAAGGTGATGACGAAGGCTTCGCAATCTTGCGCAGCGAGTCAGAACTGACGATGATTAACTTCGGTAACCGCCTAGTTGGTCGCTACACAGCCGAGGCCATACCTGGCTATATCGAAGCCGATCAAATCATCACTCGCGAAATCGCGTCAGCAATTGAAGCCGACGAGAGTATCAAGAGCGTCAAGATTCAATCAGTCCTAACCACCAAGAATCTTCGTGGCATCCCACGCAAGAGTTATGGTATCGATATGTCGACCGGTCACTTGGTCAATGCTGCTCAACCAGTTGGCGTCATCGCTGCTCAGTCAGTCGGTGAACCAGGTACGCAGTTGACTCTAAAAACCTTCCACAAGGGTGGAGAGGCCGGCGGTGACATTACCCAGGGTCTACCTCGTGTTGAAGAGTTGTTCGAGGCTCGTTCACCAAAGGGTCAGGCGCATATCAGCGAAGTTGCTGGTTTGGTCGACATTTGGGAAGATGGCAAAAAGTATATCGTTCAGGTTACGCCATCGGCTGGTCATGTCGAGCGCATTGCGCTTGAAGGCCGAACCGTGGTTGTTAAATCTGGCAGCAACATCAAGGTTGGCGACGTTATTGCAGCCGGTGAAGGCGAATCTCGCCCTCTAACTGCTCCATTTGACGGTGTCATCGAAGTTGCTGGCGATACTTTGGTCTTGGCTGCGAATGCCGGATCACCAGTTCGCTACGAGGTCCCAGGTACTTCACAAATTGTCGTAACTGCAGGTGCAGTTATCGAAGCCGGTGATCGTATAACTACCGGTTCGTTGAATCTACATGATTTGATGCGTCTAAAGGGTACCGAAGCAACACAACGCTACATCATCAACGAGATCTTGCGTATTTACGCTGCTCAGGGCCAAGACGTGGCCGACAAGCACCTCGAGATCATCGTCCGACAGATGTTTAGCCGCGTTCAGGTTGAGGATCCAGGTGATGGCATCTTTGTTGCCGGCGATATCGTATCAAAAGCATCAGTTGTCGAAGCTAATATGGAACTAGCCGCTGCCGGCAAGAACCTAATCAGCTACACCCAGCTGCTACTAGGTATCACCAAGGTTTCGATCTGGTCAGACAGCTTCCTCTCGGCTGCGTCATTCCAAGACACAACCCGTGTTTTGATCAATGCTGCAATCAGTGGTCGCGTTGACAGGTTGCATGGTCTAAAAGAGAACGTAATTATCGGCCGCAAGATTCCAGTTGGAACCGGTGCCGCTGGTTACGGGGATACCGATGACGAAGAAGAACTCGAGCAAGATATTGCCGAGAATGTCGATCTAGCTATTTAGTCGGGCGCGGATAATTGGAAACAGGCTGTTAGATGAAAATCTAACAGCCGTTTTCGATTCTGCATTATAACGAATAACCGATAGGAGATGGTTGTAGTAATCATCCCAAAATACCCAAAATTGTTACTTGTATGGTACTATATCGGATAGATAAGAGCTTTTATATAATAGGAGTGAATACGCGCTATGGTGAATACTAAAGTCATACAGGGGTTTATGGAATTAACTCCGGATAAACAATTGGAGTTTGACAGAATAAAAACGATTATATCGGATGAGTATAAACGATTTGGTTTTACCCCTATTGTCAAGCTACCAAATTCCCGAACACCTTGTCTCGCTTAAACTGTTGGTTGCTTAGCGTAGCGGCGTAAGCCGCTGGGCTCATTTTTAAGGCACTGTGGATTCGTTTTGTATTGTAGTAATAAATAGCCAGGGCGATTGCTTCATGTAATTGAGCTAAATCTTGGTATTTATTTAGGTTGCCAAGTTCAAGCTTGAAACTGCCGAAGAAGCGTTCCATGAAACCGTTCTGCCATGGGCTGCCTTTAGTACTACAGCTAAGTCGTATTTCCATCTTTTGGCACAGTAGTTGGTGGCGGTAGCTTAAATATTCACTTCCTTGGTCACTATGTAAGATGGTTGGTGCCGGGTACTTGCTTAAGGCATCGAGTACCGCCGAGTGGGTCAACTCGCTCGTATGGCGAGTGCCAAGTTGCCAACCAACCACTCGTCTAGTTTTAAGATCCAGGACAACCGCTAAGTAATGCATACTACGGTCAAACCATAGATATGTAAAGTCCTGTACCCAACCACCAGATTCAGTCATGCCACTGTAATTCATACCATCTTGTGGCCGGCTGTTGTTTCTAAAACTAGCGTATGTTTTTAAGGCATTAGCTGGGGCGGTTATTTCAGCCGGATCTGAATAACCCTTGTGGCGTTTCTTGCTAGCAGTAGGTATAACAATACCGGCCTGAATGCGTATTCGTCTGGTTTTGTTTTGACTCCAGTTAAGATGCAGAGCCAAACGGCGCACGCCATAGTATGGATGCTCACCATGGGCTGCTTGCAATATCTTTAAAGCTACACTATCTAGTTGCTTTTGGATCTTAGGTTGGCAGTAGTAACTGGTTCTGGCAATACCCAGGACGGTGGCGAAGTGCCGACGCCATCCTGGTTCGACTTCATCCAGGATGGCTACTTTTTTGGGTGTTTGAGCTCAGCTGTGGCTCTACCTAGTAAATTGTAAAGTTGTTCATTTTCTTTTTTAAGGCGGTTGTTTTCTAGAATTAGATTAGCATTACCATCGACAACACCGGTTCGTAACCAAGTGTAGATGGTTTTGCTGCTGACACCATAGTTCGAGGCAGCAGCCACAACACTCATGCCCTCGTCACGAATTTTTGTAATTATTTCAGCTTTAATATGTTGGTCTGTCGGTCTACCGATTGCCATATGTTATTACTCCTTATTTTAATGATTATACTGTCATTTGGATGAGACAGTGTGTTCATTATATTGGGAGCCTGACATTATGAACCAGCTCATACCAAACACAGTAGCTAGTATAGATAACGATGCTGAGCGATTAAATATTACTCTCATATTTCTATGATACCTTACTTTTATCTTGGGTTACACGACTGGAGTACGGTTGATAAATAACCTACATCGGGAGAATCGTAATCAAGATTCCAACTTTATTTACTTACCGAACGCACGCTAACAAAGTCCCAGTGACACATAAACTGATCCTTCATTTTATTAATGTTAGCTGGATAGACTCTTAATCTTCAAACTTAGATATCTGAGCCGTAACGTCGCGAACTATTACGCTTCTGGAGTAGACTTTATGACCCGACAACCTCTCAAGGTTAGCTTTAATTTACTTTTCTATACTATGACCATTACTTTCTTTATTTGGTAAATCATTCAAGGCATCGGCTATGTTTTGTGCTTTCACAAAAAGTAAGAAAGATATAATAAAAAGAACAATCGCAGAAATCGTCCAGAAAACTTCCGGCCAAGTTATTTCAGCGGGCGTATGGGTTGCATCCGCATACAAACCGCTACTATTTATTTCATACCCAATACCAACTGAGATCACCAAGCAGCATATGCCCAATATTGCGGCTACTATGCGAATCCTCCTTACTGTATCGCTCAACTTGTTGCCACTCATACTCTATATTATACCTCATGTTATTCCTACGGGTTACATCGATGCATTACTGTCATAAGATAGCCTACGTCCGGTCTACCAAAATCAAGATTCCAAGATTCTTTCTCAAAGCCAGGTTGCGAGCCAAAGCCTATAGGATCGATGCTCACGATATCCCAGTGACACATGAACTGATCCTTCATACTATTCAAGTTAGCCTGTGGCCGCATTGCTACTACCTCAGCCCAGCTACGCTAGAAAGAGACAATGTGTCCGAGAAAGTGGGAGCTTGACAATGCAGTTAAAATATTTAAAGCCATTATTGTAAATCGACTAACATTTTATCCAATACTGATACTATAACTTTTAGTGAATCAAGCATCTTATCTTGTTCAAAGTGACTTATTACATTTGCGTAATTGATTGAGAATGTGATCAATGGATCATCTTCGTCATTGTTTATAAAATGCTGAGTATCATAGAACATACCAATATAGTCATCGATTAAATTATAGCCATCATTAGTAGTCGTAGCTTTTGATTCAAATTTAGATATAATGAATAAAAAGTTATTTCTTAACTCATATATTATTGCGCGTCTCTTCTCTGTAGGCATTATCTTCCTCCCCAATAGGTAGTTATTATATCTCCACCTTTATTGGTTATAACTGTCATGTCATTATACATATCATAATACATTAAAGCACCGCCTCTGGCGGGTGACATTACACCCGTACCGGCTACATTTTTTACCATCGTTGGGTATATACCGGCATTCTGCATACTATTAAGTGCATGCCCCGTGTATTTCACCCCATCAATGATAGTTGGCGTATTGCCAAGTGTATTCTGCACACTACGGTCAACTAATGGCTTTGAACGGCTCCCTACGCCCGAAGACGACACGGCTCGACTTTCAGTTTTTGATGCGGCACTAACTGCCGCACCCGCCGCCCCGTTTCCAGTTTTAACGGCATCAGCCGTACCGGTTCGTATTGCGCCGGCTTCAAGATCGGCAACTACTGTTTTGCCTAACGAACCGCCACCTCCCCCTCCAGCAGCCTCTAACGCTAGAGTTAGTACATTATAGATCACTATAAAAGCTTGGGCAGCCTCCGTAGTGCAGAAGAGAATAAGAGGGCCTATGCATTTGCCGGTTAGGTCATTATGATTTACTGGATCCGTCGGATAAGCATAGTCGTTCTCGGTTCCTCCTTCCACTGGATCGACCTGCTCAAACCGTCCTAGGCCAGGTATGTAAACCCTGGCACCCATTTGGATTGGAGCTATGGCCAGTGACGATTCGCTGGTTTTTTGGTAACCACCAACGTAGCCGTAGGTTGTATCGATGGTGGCATTTTTGGCAATGACTTGGTTGGGTAGCGCTTCACCGAATGGACCAGTCATATATTTGCCAGTTAGCATACCGTCGGCGTTGACAGTGGCCATTACGTCACCGTGTATATTGGACAGTGAATAGGTTATCATGCTAGCACTGGTGGATTGTGGCTTTATAGTTACTTTAATGCCGCCAGGCAGGCTGATGAACTTTTGAGTAATGGCGCCGCTAGCGTCCAGAACTGCATCTGGCGATGAGCCCGAGCCGGTGAAGACGTACTTTTCATTACTGATCACGTTACCGCCCTGTTTGCTGACACGTGTAGATATGCGGCCACTAGTATCACGTTGATAAACTACCGATTTGATGCCAGCGCCTGTCGTTTCGGTTATACCGGTGTTGCGATCGGAACCGTCATAGGTGAATTCGGTCTTACTGCCGTCATTACCGAGTCGAATTGTATTGCCATGACTGTCATAGGTAGCCTGATTGTATTTTGGATCCGTACTAGCAATTAGTCGATCGGCATAGTCATAACAATACATCGTGACCTGACCATTAATAGTCAGTTTTGTTCGATTACTGTCTTTATTTGTATTTGGGTTGTTGCCAGGAAGTGAACTACAATTACCGTCTGGTGATCCATAGCCGTAACTGAACGTATTGCTGCCCAATACAGCACCCGTCAAACGACCGACAGAGTCATAGGTGTAATTTTTGGCAACACCATTCTCAAGCCCCGACGTAATCACTCCGCTGACACTGCGAGTTATCTGATCGCTAATCGTATCTGAAGCGGTTTTGTAAGTTACTTTGTTGACGCGACCGAGCGAATCTCGCTCGGCTGGCTGCAACGAAAGCCCGGCCGGATACTGCACGTTCTGAATACGGTTATATTGGTCGTAGGCAGTCGTGGCAAACGTTACACCATCCAACTTATACACCGTCATGCGATCGAATGTATCGTAAGTGTACGATTCAGTACCCAGGATACTAGCACGAGTAGTTAACTTGCCGTAGTCATCGTAGGTGTTGGTGGTTAGTTTGCCATTAGCATCCGTGTATTTGATGCTGCGACCAAGTAGATCGATCTCGGTGATTATCGCGCCAGAGCTGTCCGTCGTGCTAGTGACTAGAGGGTTGCTATTAACAGCATAATTATTGGTAATGGTTCGACCAACGGCGCTGCCTATAGCCGGTATTGTCGTGGTAACTACTCGACCGCGACTGTCGTATGACATACACGTCCAAGGGTCGCTATTGTATCGAGTTGCGACTACACGACCAGCTGCGTCGTAGACTGTTTCAGTAGTTCGGCCAGTTTGTGGGCCCGCACCATCTGGGTCGGGTTCGGTCTTGCCTTTGGCGCGGCCGGCTTGGCTGGCTGGATCATTGGCCGCAGTACATGGATTGTCGACTTGCTCGGTTGCACCGTAATAGTTGTATGTATATACTCCGCCACCTGGCATTGTGCGACTGGTCTGGCGCAAATAGCCAGCCCCGGGTGCTTCATAGGTCGCCTGATTGGTTAATGCCAGGACATTCGGATCAATCGTCGTGGCCGCAACCGTACCATAGGCTGGATTACCGTAGGCAGTTGTAGTTGTGGTATTACCCAAGGTACTATCGTAGGCCGTATTGCTGGTGGTTAGATTATAGCCCGGCTTGACGTACTGCGTCACACTGGCCGTCTCGGACCCACCCGGAGGAGTAATAAATAGCGTGAATGAGGCTGGTACGCCATCGATATGATAGTAATCGATCGATATGCGACGTACAGCGTTGGCTTCGGTATTGTTATAGGTATATGTCGGGTGACTACGCACGCCACCGTCCGACCAGTCGTTAACTACGGTATTGTCGTCAATACGAAGAACCACACCGTTATCCGAAGCAATTCTAAATTGCCAATTACCCGTTGAAGGCAAATATAACTTGCCGATCATACGCATACCCCAGCTCTTGGCGCCGCTAGGCAGTGGCGATGATGACCAAGTATTAGTTACTGCGGTGTAGTTGGGACTGATATTGGTTGTATTGACCAACGGTGAACCCTTTAGCATGGTTGGGTTAGCAAGGTTGGTCGAACCATCACCAATATTTGACGCCCACAAGATGTAATTGGCATTTTTGACTATGATGTTACCGTCGTTATATACAGTCAAGACTGTTGTATTACCGTTATTGTAGGTGTTGGTCGACCAAATAGCCGTGCCACCATTGTATTGAACGAGATTGCCGTCGCTTTGCATAACAATGCGGTCCGACGCCACCCCTGCTTTGTTATTTGCCCAAAGTACATTACCATTTGGACCATACTCGACAAAATTACCATCGCTTTGGTATATCAATTTATACCTGCCGTCGTACGACCAAATGCTTTGGCCTTTATACAATACCGCTCCGTTCGACAAGACCGATGATCCGCGGTCTTTGATAGCCATATATGATACGCTTGGGCCATAAATACCCTCGTCATAAGCCGAACTGGCATGCGGTACTTGACTGGCATAAGTCGCCAATGGTTTGCGATCGGTACCAAACCATGTACTTGGGGCTGGGCCATACGAATCGGTCGAACGATCACTTTTGTCATAAATGGTCGTTGATTTCATGCCCAAAGAATTGGTTGTCGACAAAACCAAGTCTTTATATGGATCCCATTCGGTCGTCGAGCTGTTATTGGTCAGGTCAGTAACCTTCGTCGTTCGCAGCAAACTATCGTATTCGATGCGTTTACTAAATCCGTTTGGCTCTGATGCGCCAACAATATGCATCTCGGATGCACCACCAAAAACCTGTACATTAGGTGACGTCGGCAAGTTAGGCAGGTAATTAATTGAATGTACGATACGGCTAGCGCCACCAGTAGCCGCCGGCGCCGTAACAGCACTAACCCGACTTATACCATCGTAGGTGATCTGGGCCATAGTACTGTTATCAGCCGATCGCAAACCTGCTGCTACGACATCGTTAGCCAAACCATCCCTAACGGCAGTTAACTGGTTTTTGGAATTATAGGCATAATCTGTAACTTGATTGCCCGGCATTATCAGGCGCGTTATTCGAGCCAACGCGGCATCATTGCTATCGTACTGGATCCTAGTAACATTACCGTCTGTCGTCCTGACTGCACACAACATACTATTTGGTGCCGTGTCGCACAAATCCTGGTTGTCGCCTACGCCCTTGTACACCAAGGCTGCGTATCTTGATGGGTCTACGCCATCGTATATTTTTACTAACCTCGCCTGATCACCAGCGTATTCATATTTTATAGCCGTAGGGTTACGATCATCGGTCGGTGTCGTCAATGATGCCAGCGTTCCAGCTGTATTGAATATATAGGTACTGCCGTCAACATCGGTCAAGGTGTACGTGTTATCGCTATTTTTAACCAAAACACCATCTTCATTAACTGGTGGTTTATATGAACCGTTCTGATAAGTATAGGTATGAGGTGCCCGCGATGAGTCTTCTAGTATTACGTTCTGGCCACTTATTCGCATTCGTTCATAAGCCACATTACCGCCAACATTTACGTTCATTTGCCAACCATCAGGCAAAACCCCAGCTTTTGGCGTCAACCAAGTAGTCGGTATCTGCTGATCGCCATATCCTGGTCCCCTTATTAGCATCTGTATCGCAGCACCGCCACTGTGTTCAAACCAATCCACCACTATAGGCACATGGGCGTTAGCATCCAGGTGAGTTGGCGACCCCCAATCAGTTGTCGCCTGGTCCCTGAACGAATCCAGTACCGTATTCTGCGCGCCAAACAAGCCATTATTCAGCTTGATCCTAATACCATCGTCAGCATAGGCACCAAAAGTGTAATCGCCAGCCGTCGGAACTGTAACATAACCTATCCAACGAGCCATATAATTATCTGTCTGCATACCGGGCGCTACACTGTCAGCACCAAAGTTCAGGTTCATAACCGGGTCCTGACGCCTTAACATCAACCGCATCGGATCAGCCGCTGCCGCATCCATATCATGGGCGTTAGAATTATCAGTATAATACGAACCCGTTAGACCATAGATCGATGAAGCATTCGGGTCGTCAGTACTGAACCAGTCGCCAGGTACAACCTGCTCGCTGACAGCGCCTTTAACAAACAGCTTCATACTTGCGCCATAGTTATACTCTTGGTAATGGACCTTAAAATCATAAACCTGACCAGCTTTTAGGTTTACGGTAACTGAATTGCTATAACTAATCGACGACGACCATGAGTTCAAATATGCAACTTTCTGTCCATCTATAATAAGTTCATAGACATCATCAGCTATTGCACCAAAAGTATATGACCCAGTTACCGGCACCGTCATCTTGCCAGTCCATCGTGTATACCAATAGTCAGCGTTTATAGCCGTCCCGGGCGAAGCCAATCCCCAGTCAAAATTAATATTTTGGTCAATCCTAACCCTAGATGGAGACGAGGTTGGCACCCCTGATGAGAAAACGTAACCGCTTGGCAAGTTCCAGTATTCAGCTTTCAAACCTTTCTTCGGCTTGTTTGGCGTACTGTAATTAAGCCCAACCCCAATTGCCCCACCCAGCGCACTAATAGTATGAGAGCCGGTCGACATTATAGCGTTGCCATTAGTCAAGTCAACACTAATTGGCCCAACATCATCATAAGTCTGAGTGCTGTCCTTACCACTACGCAGGTTAACCTTAAAGCTATACGTCCAATTTGGGGTAGTCTGATATTGACCACAAGTATACACGTGCCAATAATATGTCATACCGTCCTGCAATATACCGTCAGGCACAGTCCATTGTGTCGTCGTTATCCAGCCAGAGTTTATGACCGCGCCAAACTCAGCACCGGGCATAGTACTAACTCTATAATAATACTGAGTCTGGCCTCCATCCACATCCGATACGCCATTGACTTTCAATGTCGGCTGAGTTGTTGCAAATACTTGTCCGTCAGCCATTTCAGCAGTTGGCGTTGCAATCGGCGTAGGATTGTCGTAGTTAACGTCCGCTACAAGTGAGTAATATGGTTTATAGGTTGTGTACCCACCCTCTTCACCCCAAAAACTCCAAACCGTACCCCAATCACTATTGTTTACCGATTCCTGCAGGGCATTCGTAAAATTTATGTCAAAATTAGTTGCCGCATAAGTACCACCAACATATCCGCCGGTACAATAAAAAGAAATACAGTTGGCGTGGCCCATATTTATATAACGACCGTTGGTATCGCCGCCAATACCCCACTTGAAAGTACCGTGCATATTAGCGTTTAATATCTTTTTTCCAGCCATATCGTCAAATTGGAATTTAAGATAGCTGCGCCAATACTTCCAGCCATTGTTATACAGACCACCTATGTTGGCATAACAAACACTTGGCCCACACGAATAACCGTCGGACTTGAACATCCAATAGTTAGGCCCATCACGAGTAAACGAAGGGTCGATCCTAATCGGGAACGAGCTGGCCGGTTGAGATTGAAGCCACGCTTTATCCAGCGAAACCGTAATGCCGCTGCTGTTAGGCGTCTGATTGACGTGGTTTTCACTAATAACACCCTGGCCGTTAACATCAATCGTCAGCGGGCTCAGTCCAAAATCATCAGGCAAACCTTCTATCGTCAACCAGCCTTCGCGCGTTGGATGTTTAATCACCTTTCCACCGCTAACATTAAACTTAAAATCAGTCGGAGCATCTTTGCTTTTTACGACAATCGTTTCTTTAATGCTCTCACCCTTAAGTTCGTATACGAGATCTGTGTTACGCCATGCATTCTTATAAACAACCGATTGATCATCATTTTTTACCGGCTTCAAATTGCCGCTTACTCCAACCGGCGATATTGTATAAATCTTGCCATTGACCGTCATTTTTATACCACCAGACAAGGAGGTAAAGTTGGCTGACATAACTCCGGCTTTGCCCGAGTAGTTAGATGAATCAAAAGTAGGGTTTACAAAGCTAGGATTCAACGCGCTAGGTATAGTTAATGGCGCCGATACATTTTGCGCATCCAGCTTGTTGTTGATCTTTTTCCACTGGCCGTCATTGTCAACATAATTTTGTTGCAACGACGAATACTCCATCGTACGAGTGCCGTCGTTATTTATATATGTCGATGTGTTAGGGGTGCGTTCAGTTACAACTTCAGATTTACGCAACTTTGGATTACTAACATTGTTCGCTTCATTGGTTCCGGTTGAGCTATCAATCGCCAGGGTTTTCTTTGAATTTTGGTCTGATTTAAGATTGTCGTTACGATAGTTGGTATCAAACTTTTTATCAGCAATATTTTTAGATAACGCATATGACGCACCGGGCTCGAATGTGTTAATTATTAACACCAAGGCCATCAAAGATAAGACAAAGCTACGAAACACAAAATTAAACTCACGCATCCGGTTTGCCCAACGAGCCATTTCACACCCTCCCGCTTATAGTACGTCTAAGCATATTTTAATTACTATATGATATCAACGCAAGAGTGCTTTTATTTATTATCCACACAACTCCAAAAGCTTCTTCGTAGTATTTGCATTTCTGATCGTTACGTATTTATACGTCTTGGTGCCAACGATTTTGCTGTAACGGGTTCTGCCAAACGACTCGATTGGCGCCGTCCAAAATATCACCGGCCCATACGCCGATACCTGCTCGTATTCTGGCTTAATATCGCCGATTTCAGCAACCACCTCTGCGGCTGTTTTTGGCGCGACAACAAAGATAGCATTATTTTTGTCTGACTTATTTTTATCCCACCATTCTGGCGCGTGCATCAACGCCACTCGTAACTCCTCGGCCGAGATAACCGCACAAACCACAAAAAAACCAAACCGTTCCTCGATTGCCGCTTCGCAAATTCGTACCAACTCAACAACGTCGGTTTGGCCCGTTTCAAAAATAACATTGCCCGAATTAATATATGTACTGACATTTTTTAGACCGGCTTTTTCAAAACACAGCCTAAGTTCCGGCATCGACACCTTGTTATTGCCGCCAACATTAATTCCGCGCAGTAACGCAATATATTTCATACTTATCATTATATGCTACTAGTTTTACATGTTAAACTTGTCGCATGGCATTTAATCACTATGCAAAGATCAAAAACATCATCGACCACCAACCACCCGGTTGGTATATAAAAGTCATCAACAAGCCAACGACGGCCAAAAAGTTCAACGGCGAAACCAAACAATACGACCATTATTACCGGATATACGATCATGATAATCAACCAATAAAATACTGCAAATTTCAGCAACTTGATCGTTTATCTATGATACTGAACGTCCCGTCTGAAGAGCTGCCGATATTAGACGGTGCTAATCCTTCTTACCAGCACTAGACCCAGCCACATAGCCAGTCGACCAACACAGTTGCAACGAGAATCCGCCAGATGGCCTGTTGATATGCAGCAGATCGCCAGTGACAAAAAGATTATTAACTTTCTTGGATCGCATAGTTCGCATATCGACTTCGGTCAGTGGCAAACCACCATCGGCAACAATGGCCCGGTCCAACCCCATCAGGCCGGTAATCGTAATTGGCAATGCCTTAAACAAATTAACTATCTTTTTTCGGTTTTCTTTTGTCACCGAATGAACTTTTGTTTCCATGTCCATATGTTCCGACAGCAACACCAACATCCCTTTGGACATCCCCGCCGGCACCAATTCGCTAACGATATTCTTTAGCGCCTTGTTTTTATTGACATCAAAAACGCTAATTATTTGGCGCTCTAAATCGCTATAATCTGTCTTCGGAAACATATCGATCTGGGCGGTGACAATTCCCGTTGGCAGCAGATTTGACACTTTCGATGCGCTGTTAAGAATTAACGGGCCCGAGATACCAAAATGAGTAAACAATAATTTGCCATTCAATTTGAATTCTTTTTCGCCATCAACCAAAAAAGTTATCT
>CAIOSL010000063.1 GCA_903861015.1 uncultured bacterium | reverse complement strand
TAGTAATTGTGCATTCACCAAGTGTTCTATAATACCCAGCACAAGCGTTTTTTAATTAACACAATTATTGACTTAATCGGCAAAAATTGATACGATCATTATCGTGTCTCGCATCAAAACTATATTTTAAAGGTCGAAGAGCGTGAGGCTGTACATAGTACAAGGAGTAAAATCACATGCCAATAGCCGTCGAATTTGTGCCTACCAGGCGCAAAAAGATAGCCGTGGATGTGGTGCCTGCCGAATGGCAACTGTATATCGCACAGTAAGAGTCGTTTGACTCAAAATCCAAGCCACTTACTTTTTTGTAAGTGACTTACAAGCAAAAAGAAAACACCCCAAGGCACCGGGGTGTTTTCGCTTTTTTGGTAACTAATTGCTGGCTGGTAGGGCGATGCCGGCCTTGGTTAGCTCAGCATCGAGAGCGGCCTCGAACTTAGTCTTGTCACCCCAAGTGTTGCTGTCTAGTTTGGTGCCGTCCAAAAAGAAGGTTGGAGTGCCTTCGACGCCAGCTTTTTTGCCAAGTGCGTAGTCGTAGTTAATCTTGGACGTAACGGCGGTCGAGGCGATATCGCTGTTAAACTTGTCGACGTCTAGGCCAAGTTGTTTAGCAAAGTTGGTAAAAAAATCCGATCGGTTGGTGCCGGTTAGGTCGGACCAGGCCGATTGTGCTGCGTATATATTGTCGTGCATTTCCCAGTATTTGCCCTGCAATCCCGCGGCTTCGGCGGCGCCAGCGGCGGCTTTGGCGTTGGCGTGGGCGGTGGTGATCGGGAAATTACGGAAAACAAATTGCACCTGGTCTTTGTATTTGTCGGTCACTTCCTTGACGGTTGGATAGATGGCGCCGCAACCAGGGCACTGAAAGTCGCCATATTCGATCAGCGTAACTGGGCTGTCGACTTTGCCAAAAATATGGTCACCAATATTGCCATCTTGGCTGCTCGCCAACTGAATGACGTTGGTGTCGATTTTGCTGACATCTAAACGGTTGTTGGTTGATACGACCACTAACGAGCCCAAAATAGTGACGGTAACCAGCGAAAATATAATCCAAGCGGTTTTGTTCAAAACGTAGTATCCCTCTGTATAAATTACTTTATATATTTTAACATAAAATGGTTACGCCTGGCAGTGTTGCCGGGCTGACTTTTGACGTACAATAATAATGTAATGTTTGTTACTTTGTCTATCGCCTATATATTCGGAATCACCTTCCTGTTATTAGTTGCGGCGATCCGACCATCGCGCAGTCAGATTAGTTGGTTCGAGCTGGACCGACGAGCAGCCGAATGTGACCGCGAGGCACGGTTGCGATTGCGTCAAGAGCGACAGGTATCCGATGTACTGGCTTTGCAGCGAACAGTGGTGGCGATCTTGTTGGTTTTGCTGACATTACTGGCGATTTATAGCTTTGACTGGCCGATTGGCATAGCACTGTCGGTGTTGTTGGCACTGGTTTATGGCTCGCTGGCGCGGCTGTGGTTTGTTAAAACTTGGTCGCAGGTGCTTTATAAACGTTTTAGTCGCTCGATTAGCCGATTCATCAAAAAGCACTCAACGGTTATGCGACTGATCAAAAGTCAACCGACAGTCGATGCTTTGGTCAATTACGATCTGTCCTCGCGGGCTGAGTTGCAACATATCATCGCTGCGTCAATGGGTGTTTTGAATCACGACGAACAAAGTTTGATTATCAACAGTTTGTCGTTTGGCAACCGAACTGTCCGGTCAATTATGACCTCACGCGATATGATCAAGAGCCTGGATCATAATGAATTTTTGGGTCCACTGGCGCTCGACGAGCTGCACAAGGCTGGGCATAATATTTTGCCAGTGACGGCGGGGGATATCGATCACATTGTCGGAATATTGAACATCAAAAACCTTTTGTCGCTTGATATAAAGCGGTCGATGACGGCCGAGAAAGCGATGGATCATCGGGTCTATTATATTCGCGAAGATCACAGTTTGCGTCAGGCACTGACGGCTTTTTTGCATACCCATCATCATCTGTTTGTTGTGGTTAACAAATCGTATCAGACGGTCGGTCTGCTGACGATGGGTGACATTATTCGAGCTCTATTAGGTCGACAGCCAAACGATGATTTTGACGCCTACGATGACGTAAAGGCGGTTGCGCAGTACAAATAAGGCTAGCGCTGGGCTGGTTTAAGTGGTAGAATATGTCCAATATGACGATGTGGTTCCAAGACGATAATAATCTACGGGTCGGCAACTAGCCGCGGTGAGCTAGTTGTGACATCGACCCGGGATAACCGCATCAAACTAGCATTTTAAACAAGGGATTAATCTATGACGCGAACACTCAGCCGAGAATTATCAGCTTGTGTTGGCCAGACCGTTACAATTAGCGGCTGGTTGCACAAAAAACGCCTACTGGGCGGACTCAACTTTATCACCGTCCGTGACCGCAGCGGCCTTACTCAAACCCTAATCGAAGACAAAGACGAGCTTGAAAAGCTGCGCGGTTTGCAGATCGGTACGATTCTGTCGCTAACCGGCCTAGTCGTTGCTGATGACCGTGCGCCTGGTGGCGCCGAACTTCACGACGTCAAAGTTGTGGTTGATGTGCCGGTAACTGACGAGCCACTAATCGAAGTCGACAAGCCGATTTCACACAAATCTGAACATTTGGATACGTTGTTCGAGACCAGGGTTCTAAATATCCGTAACTTGCAAGAGCAAAAGATATTTAAGATTCGATCAGACCTAACTTATTACATTCGTGAATTTTTGCGTGGCCAAGAGTTTACCGAGATTGATACGCCAAAGTTATTGGCCGCTGCAACCGAAGGTGGAGCCGAGGTCTTTAAATTGGACTATTTTGGCCAAACGGCAACATTAGCCCAAAGTCCACAGTTCTACAAACAGATCATGGTTGGTGCGTTTGAGCGAGTTTACGAAATCGGCCACTCTTACCGTGCCGAGCCAAGCGCCACCACCCGCCACTTGACCGAACTTACCATGTTGGATATCGAGATGGGCTTCGTTAAAGACCACGACGAAGTCTTGGATATGGTTGGCAATATGACGCAATACGTCTTGAAACGAGTTTATGACGAACACGCTGACGACCTGAAGTCACTTAACGCGCCCGAGCTCAAATTGGCCGAAGATGGCAAAGTGCCACGGTTTACGATCGCGCAAATTCACGAGATGTACACCAAAGCGACCAAGAATGATGTGACTGATGAGAAAGATTTAATTCCTGACGAAGAGCGCTGGATCAGCGACTACGCCCGTAAACAACTGGGTACCGACCTGGTATATGCTGTTCGTTTTCCGATCGAAGCTGCCAAGTTTTACCACAAGTTGGACGTCGCTGATCGAACGGTTTTGTGGGGCGACCTACTATTCCGCGGCCTAGAGATCGCAACGGTGCCTTTGCGCGAAAATAACTATAACAGTATGATCGAGCAGATGAAGGCAGTCGGCTTGGATGTCGAGCACGAAGGTTTCAAATATTACTTACAAGCCTTTAAATACGGCTTGCCAAGACACGGCGGCTGTGGTTTTGGCGTTGACCGTTTGGTCCAAAAAACCATTGGTCTGGCTAACGTCAAGGAAGCTTGCTTGTTCCCACGCGATATTAATCGTCTAACACCATAATCAGGGCTATAGGGTGGGTGATATAACGACAGACGACCAATTACCAGTTCAGACAGTTGTTAACAAACAGCGCCATTTTTTGGCGGTATTTTTCCTGAGTTTTATGTGGGGAACGTTTGGTGTCGATCGCTTTTATTTGGGCAAGATCGGCACCGGGCTGTTAAAGTTGATTACGGTTGGCGGGCTGGGACTTTGGACGTTGATCGACCTGGTTTTGATTATGTCGGGCGGTATGCGCGACAAACAGGGCCAAGAAATGCTCGAGGCCGCCAGGTACAAGCGGTTTGCAAATAATACTGTTACGATTTTTGCGATAGTAACTGGCCTGGTGATTTTACTGGGCGGAATTTCGCTGATTATCACCATCAACCAGTTGGTCCAAAGTGGGGCCCTGGACAAGATTTTGCCAACCGGTGGTGGCAGCCCCAGTATCGACACAAATCAACTGCAAAACCTCGATTTGAAGTCACTTGGTCTTTAATTTGACCAAATTGGCGTGCAGGGTGGATAATAGAACGGAATGTTCATGATCAAAAAAACACTAGGCTACGTAGCGATCGCTATTTTACTCAGCGGTTTGGTTGTGTTGTCGGCTGCGGCCCAGCCGACTAGCCTTAGCGATCAGCAACTCGAACAAATAAAGACCAATTGTTTGTCGGTCAAAAATACACTTAACCAGCTGCATGCCAGTGACGCGCTGTTGCGAGTAAATCGTGGGCAGACCTACGAATCGATTTCGACCAAGTTGATGGATGGTTTTAACAATCGGGTTTCTGGCAACAATTATAATAATTCTGGTCTGACGTCAATTACGACTGGTTATAGTCAGGCCCTGGATACCTTTAGGTCAGATTACAAAACCTACGAAGAACATCTGTCGACGGCAATTGGTATTGATTGTTCAAGTCGGCCAGCCGACTTTTACTATGCGGTTGATGCCGCCCGTGGTTACCGCAATCAGGTTCATGCCGATGTCGTCAAACTAAACCAGTCAATCAGCCAGTACCAGTCAGCAATCGATCAATTCGAGACATTTTACAAAGGAGTTAACCAATAATTATGAACGACTCGCTGGTGGCCACCGCCCACGCCGTTTCTTCTAGCAGCAAGAAGCGTTTTTTGCTGTTTATTACTGTTGCAATTGTCCTATCGTTAATTTTGGTTGGGGTAGCAATGGAATTATATAACACCAGTGGCGCTGCCCAGCTAGACCTCAGCCGACCAGGTTACCAAAGTGTTCGCGCCCAGTCAATTACCAGCGATAATGACATCAAGAGCTATTCTGGCAGTGGCCCGATTAACGCGTCAACTATTAGTGAATTCAAGGCTTTGTACAAGGACCAGGCTCAAAAAATCATTGTCGTCGACGCTTTTGGCGGCGACCCATTAAGTCCCGATGCTCTAGGTCTTAATCTGTAGGCGTGATCTGACCCAATCGTCGATTTTGCCAGCACCCATACACAGGACTAATTTGCCCTGGGCTCGGGCGCTTTCTATATTGTTCCATAATTGATCATCAAATTCGGCGATCTTGACTGATTCGTGATTGGTTAAATTCTCGATTAATTCACTAGGTTGCAGTATTGGCAAATTGGGGTCTTCGCGCGACAAATAGGTTGGCAACCAATAAATAGTTTCGGCCAGTTCGAATTGGTCGGTGTATTGCCGCCTGATCAGGTGTTGGCGAACGTTTTGGTGGGGTTGGTAAACCAGGACGATTTGATCTGATAATTCGCTAGCCAGTTGCAAAGTCGCCGCAATTTCGACGGGGTGATGGCCGTAGTCGCTATACAAATTATCGGCCAGCTTTTCAAAGCGGCGGTTGGTTCCAGGAAAATCGTTAAGAATCGAACTAATGTCGTTCGATACACCTAACCGTACAAGAGCAGCCGCAACCAGGCTAGCGTTACGCCGATTGTGACGGCCACTGAGGTTTAGACGACTATCGACCTGGTCGGGCGTCAGGACGGTCGTGGTGGACCCAGGCGCAAACACTTCGTTATGTTGGTCGCTCCAGGTGATGATCTGCTGACTAGCCTGGCCAAATTGCATAAAAGCCTCTAAGTATTCGTCGGCGGTCGGGTAAGTATCGGGGTGGTCATAATCGACTGATGTAATTAATGACAGGTATGGTTTAAAATGCAAGAAATTGCGATCGAATTCGTCACATTCGTAAACAAAATACTTGGCGTCGGGCGCAAAATGACCGCTCGGGCCAAAACTCAGTGTGGTACCAACCGAATAACTGACCGGTATACCCAGTTGTTTAAAAGCCCAGACCATCATGCCGGTGGTAGTAGTCTTGCCGTGAGTGCCGGCAATGGCGATCAGGCGCCAGCCTTGCTCGGCGATAATATGGGCTAATAATTCGTCACGCTTGGCTACTTTGATGCCCAGTTGTTGGGCCAAGACTAATTCGGGGTGGTCGGCTGGCAAAGCGGCCGTATAAACGAACCAATCAATTGGCTGCTGTTGATGCGAAGCCTGTAAGAAACTGCCGTCTTGACCGATATTGACATTTACGCCATTGTCGATCAGTTGTTGAGTCATCAAAGACTGGGCCAAATCCGAGCCCTGAACACTATAGCCGGCACCACTAGCAATCTCGGCCAGTGGGCCAATACCAACCCCACCAATCCCCGAAAAGTAGATATTCATATTACCCAGTATAACACTTCATCTTTGCGCTGGTTTGTGGTGTAATTAAATAAGCATAAATGGTATTAACAAATAAACATGTTTAGATCAGCCCTATATCGTATCGCCGAAACCCGCCATTTTTGGCGAATTGCTTCGTTTAGCGAGATTGCCGAGTTGTATGCCTCGCGCACTATCAGGACGATCGCCATGAATATCGTCTCCGGTTTTACCTCGGTGTATCTGTACGAGGCGGGGTATAATTTGCAGTTTATCATGATTCTGTGGTTGTTGTTTTATATTTTAAAACTACCGTTTACGGTTTTTTCGGCCCGTTTTGTGGCCAAATTTGGGCCTAAACATGGCATCTTGGTCAGCAACTTGCTGTACGTGCCGTCGATGATTGCCCTCAGTTTTATGTCGGCTTGGGGTCTGGCCGGAATAATCCTATGGGGTATATTCATGGCCTTGTCGGCTTCGATTTACCACATCTGTTATATGGTTGATTTTTCGAAGGTCAAAAATGTCGAGCACGCCGGCAAAGAAATCGCTTTTATGAACATTCTCGAGAAGATAGCTATCGGCATCAGCCCGATTATCGGTGGTTTGATCGCGCTATGGTTTGGGCTTCATACGGTTATTTTAGTGGCGGCGGTTTTATTTGCAATTTCGGCGCTGCCGCTATTCCGACTGATCGAGCCGACCCACACCAACCAAAAGCTCGAGCTGCGCGGCTTTCCGTGGAGCCAGACGGCTATGAGTATCTTTGCCCAAATTGGCGTTGGTTTTGACGTTGTGACGACCGGTATTGTCTGGAGCCTTTTTATCGTCATTGTCGTTTTTCCTGGCGTTGGCTGGGATGTTTATGTTCGATTGGGTATTCTGTCGTCGGTGACGATTCTGGCGGCGATTACGGCGTCATATACCTACGGCAAACTGATCGACAAAAGTCGGGGCGGTGTGCTGCTTAAAATCAGTGTTGTCGCCAACGCTTTGGTCCACGCTTTTCGGCCATTTGCAATCGATCCAATTGCGGTGGTCGGCATTAATATATCAAACGAGGTGGCGACTATGGGTTACAATATGGCCTTTATGCGTGGGGTTTTCGATACGGCCGATTTGTCGGGGCATCGTATTGTCTATCTGTGCATTGGTGATTTTGTGTCGAATATCGGGGCGGCCCTGGCTTGCGCCATCTTGTTGGTTTGTACGATGTTATTGGGTGATGTCGAAGGTATCAGAACATTCTTTTTCTTTGCGGCCGGCTTTGTCTTGATTATTGGCAGCGCTCGGTTCAGTATCTACCGCAAATAACTTCGGTGTTATATACTAGGTCTAAGATTTAGGTGGGATAACTGGTGGTGAACAAAAAGCAAGCTCGGCGAAGCATCAAACAATTGCAGCGGGTCAAAACCTGGCAACTTTTTGCTTTGCTGATTTTGATGCTGTTTGTCTCGGCGGCTTTTTTGCGTCTTAATAACATCGGTATGGTCGAGCGTCGAACGGCGGTTTATGACGCCGATAACTCGGGTGACGTGGCGGTTATGCAAAGTCGTCTGTACGACCTGCAGCGCTACGTTTCAGACCATATGAACACCGACCTGGGCAAAGGCGTTTATTTGGTCGCAACCTATAACCGCGACTACCAGGCGGCACTCACAAAGGCGGCGACGGCCACTAATGCTAACGGTAATATCTACAAAAAAGCCCAGGAAGTCTGTGCGCCGCAATTCAGTTACTGGTCGCAAGTTTATGTTCAGTGTACGGCCAACGAAATCGCCAAATACCCGGCCAGCGCCAACCTAGCCACGGCGGTCAGTCTGCCGACCGACGCCTATTTGTACTCGTTCGTATCACCAGTCTGGTCACCGGATTTCGCCGGTTGGTCACTGTTAATTTCTGTCGTAATATTTATAATGATTTTGGTCCGTCTAATAGGGGTGGCTATCTTAAGACTGATCCTGCATTATCGTTACAGAGGTCTATAGGCGTTGACATCAGGGCTATCACCATGTACGCTAGCTTTTGGATAGCATTAACAGGAGGTATAAGCATATTATGGCTTACAAGCACACAAACTCGAAGGGTATCACTTACTACTTGCACAGCACCGAAGTAACTCTTCGCGGTGGCAAACAACAAACAATCTACTTCTTCGCAAAAGTAGAAAAAAATGCAAAGGGTCAACCAGTTGATCTTCCTGCCGACCGCATTGTCAAAGAGAATCCACGCAATGGCTTCTTGACTGTTTCAAAAAAGAAATAGTTGACATTCTACTTGCACCATAAGCATGTTTGGTAGTATAGTAATAACCAAACAAACAGGTGCCAAAAATGCCCCTTCGGGGGCGTTTTTGTTTGCCTAGACCTTACTACTCGATGGTATAATAGATACATAAAAAGGAGCACCGTGTATGGCAATTATTGAGGTCCGTGATCTAAAAAAGCGCTACGATGACAAGCAGGCGGTCGACGGCGTCAGCTTTTCGATCAAAAAGGGCGAAATCTTTGGCATTCTTGGCCCAAATGGTGCTGGCAAAACCACAACACTTGAAATGATGGAAACCTTGCGACCAATCGACAGTGGTACTGTCAAAATCGCTGGGGTTGATGTTACCGAAAATCCACAAGCGGTCAAATTCTTAATCGGTGTCCAGCCACAGTCACCAGCCTTTCAGGACAAGACCAAACTAACCGAGGTAATCGAGCTTTTTGCCGCGGCTTACGGCGAAAAAGTCGACCCAATGGCGTTTTTGCGCGATGTCGATTTAGAAGACAAGGCCAATAGTTATGTCGAAGACCTGTCGGGCGGCCAAAAACAGCGCCTCAGCATCACCACGGCCCTGGTGCACGGTCCGAAAGTCTTTTTCCTAGACGAACCAACTACTGGCTTGGACCCCCAGGCTAGGCGCCATTTGTGGGATCTAATCGAAAAAGTTCGTTCCAAAGGCATCAGCGTCGTTATGACAACCCACTATATGGACGAGGCCGAGGTATTATGTGACCGCATTGCCGTCATGGATAATGGCAAAATCATCGCCATCGACACCCCAAAAAACCTAATCAAACAATTATTGGCGCGCG
Source organism: uncultured bacterium (assembly GCA_903861015.1). Lineage (GTDB taxonomy): Bacteria > Patescibacteriota > Saccharimonadia > Saccharimonadales > Saccharimonadaceae > UBA1547. Next base: position 1,038 of record CAIOSL010000063.1, on the reverse strand, counting down.
GTTTTACCAAAAAACAGCACACCGAACAAGCCAACCTCGAAGACGTCTTTATTGATTTAACCGGCAAGGGTTTGAGGGAGGCCTAGGCTATGAAAAATAAACAATTATTTACAGTCCTGACATTTGCGCGTATTAATACTCGTCGCTTTTTCCGCGACAAAGTAGCACTCTTCTTTAGTATTGGTTTTCCGCTGATATTCTTGTTCGTTTTTGGCGGCCTCAATAGCGGCAGTGGCAACGTGTCTTTTAAGGTTGCGATTATCAACCAATCTGCCAGTGCATTTTCTCAGCAATTTGTTGACGGTTTAGGCCAGAACGGCATCTTCAAAATCAACAAAGACATCACGACTTTGGACGCGGCCCGCGAAAAGATGGATCATTCCGAGTTGGACGCGGCGATCGTTTTGCCAACCGACTTTGGCGCCCAGGCCGATGGAGCCGCCAACCCTAGTGGCCAGGCCCAGATTGTTTATACCCAAAACAACCAACAATCCGCCCAGGCGTTAAGTGGCATTTTGGACGCTCAGTTCAAACAGATCAACAACTCGATCACACATCAAACCGCACTATTTACGGTATCGCTGCAACAGCTCAATGAACGCAGCTTGTCGGCCTTTGACTACTCGTTTGCTGGTCTGCTGGGCTTTGCAATTATCGGTATGGGCATCTTTGGTCCGGTCAACGTCTTTCCTGAACTCAAGAAAATGGGTATCTTGCGCCGTTTGTCGACCACTCCGCTCAAGGTTTGGCAATATTTCTTGGCGACTATGATCGGCCAAGCGGCAATCGCGATTATCAGTTTTGCGGCGATGTTTGTAGTGGCTATTACGGTCTTTCATTTGAACATGGTGGGCAACTGGTTCGAACTGGTCGTTTATTTGGTCCTTAGTATCATCATGATCTTGGGTATTGGTTTGGCCCTGGGTGGTTGGGCCAAAAACGAGCGCCAGGTGGCACCACTAACCAATATGATTGTCTGTCCAATGATGTTTTTGTCCGGTACTTTCTTTCCACGGTTTTTGATGCCAGAATGGGTTC
>CAIOSL010000062.1 GCA_903861015.1 uncultured bacterium | reverse complement strand
GATAATGGCTATTTTGGTCATGTCATAATTGTATGATAATCAACTTTCAATTGCTATGGCTAAACCCGCTAATGTTTTGTTAGATTTTTATTAAAATCTCGAATTTATTATGCTAGACTAAAAGCAGTACACAAGTAACCGGTTTTGCATAGGAGGCTGAATGCCGAACATCGATCTGAAAGAGAAGCTGGCCAAGACAACTAAACTGGTTGATCCGGTTATCAAAGAGTTGTTGACTCAACATGTCGATGCCAAAAATGCCGAAGTTGCATTCTATCAGATATCAGTAGGCGGCAAACGGATCAGGCCGGCACTGGTCATATATAGCGGACAAATCTTTGGGGCCAAGATCAAAGATTTGCTGTGTCCGGCCGCCTCGGTCGAGATACTGCACAACGCTACCCTGATCACCGACGACATTATTGACCATTCCGAACTTCGACGTGACCAACCAACAGTTTGGTCCAAGTACGGCAAGTCGATAGCCGAATGTATGTCGTTGGACTATATGGCTTCGGTCTATTCGGGCTTGGCCCGCGCCAATAATGGCCCGCGTTTGATCGAACTTTACAGCAAGACCTTAAAAGAGGTGATTGACGGCGAGATAAAAGATATTTTGTTCGAGCGATCAGGTCGCGAGGACGAGCCGTTTGTGGTCGAAAATCGCTATCAATCAATCACACACGATAACTATTTCGAGATGATAGGCCAAAAAACCGCCGTATTGTTGCAGGCCAGTTGTATGGCCGGCGCTATCGTGGCGGGTGCCAGCGACAACCAAATTCGCACGATCGGCAATTTCGGCTACAACATCGGTATGGCCTTTCAAATTCGTGACGACATTCTGGATATATTTGGTGACGAAAAAGAATTTGGCAAAAAGATCGGCAAGGATATTGTCGAGAAAAAACTAGGTAATTACGTCATCTTGTCGGCGCTAGAAGAAATGAACGAAATTGATCAAATGATGCTTCGTCAGGTTTTGGACGGCGACGCTGACGTGACCGATGACGATATCCAGACAATAACCAACCTGATCAACAAGACCAATGCCAAAAAACATGCCGAATTTGCTGCCGATATGTATATCAAAAACGCTATCAAGTTTCTGTATCGTCTGCCCGATAATCAAGACCGACAAATTCTGGAAGAGATCGCTAAATATATTGCCAACAGGAGGAAATAACCCCAATCATTGTTTGATCATCAACCCATTCGTATCAACTATAACCACGCGGCAGCCAAGGAGGCACAAATGATTATCGAACATAAAACCCTCAAGTACACAACCAAAGAATCATACGCATTCGAAGACATGTCTGATGCGATATTCAAATTTGTTACTGACAGCAAGGTCAAAAACGGTATTTTGACGGTTCAATCGATGCATACCACGGCGGCCATAATCGTTAACGAGAACGAACCGTTGCTACTCGAGGATATGAAGAATAACTTTCGCGATATTGCTCGCAAAGACGCGTACTATGGTCACAATGATTTTGAGGTCAGAACAGTAAATATGTGCGGCGAAGAGTGTCGCAACGGTCACTCGCACTGCCTGGCGGCCTATTTGCCAACTAGCGTGGTGTTAAATGTGGTCAACGGCAAGGTTGACTTTGGTCAATGGCAACGAATTTTCTTGATCGAGCTGGATCACGCCCGCGAACGCAAGGTGTCGGTGCAGGTGCTGGGCCAATAATTACAAGAAACGTTTAATTAATTATTAAAAATTAGTCACAAATGCTAAAATATTAGCATGACGGTGGGGGCTGCGATAGGTAAACACATCACCTTTAACAAGGTTACTTCTCTGGTATGGGAAGAGTTTATCTATGGCGGCCATCTCGTGGCCCTTGGGCCAACGGTTATAGCTTATATTTGTTTGCGATTGAGTAATTACGCCATACACTGGCAACTCATATTGGGGCTATATTTAATTACATTTATAGTTCATCTTCTTGATCGGTATATAGACATTAACGACGACTCATCTAGTGCTAGGTTCGATTACTTTCGTAGGATGAAGCCATTATTACCGTACATACTGACGGCCTCCTTGCTTGTTCTTGCATACATATTAAGGGATAATCTCGCGATTGCTGCATTTGCCCTTTTCTTAGTTGGCATCGGAGTTCTTTATACATTATTCTTCAAAAAACTAACTCGTTATGTTGTGGGTTTTAAAAGCTTTTATACAGCTGCGGTATTTGCATCATCAGCAATATTTGCATCATTTTATGATAATTGGCTTGTATTCACGCCAGTGTTGACTTATGTATACATATTTTTCTTTCTGAGATGGTTTTCTGATACTGTATTTTGTGATCTGAAAGATGTAGTCGAGGATAGAAAAAATAAATTAAGGACTTTTGCTAACAGTATGGATAAAGATAGCTTTTATACGCTGTTATCCGTGATTAATATTCTGTCCATATTTCCAATTGTTATTGGGATAGCGAAAGGATACCTACCGGGGTATTCTATCCTTCTATTATCTGCCCCTTTATATTCCAATTATTATATTGGCCTGTCTCGAAGAAAAGGCGCAGATTATCAGAAGTTAGCTAATGTATGGGCCGATGGTGAATCTATTGTGTGGATGTTTGCTGTATTGGTAGGAGGGCTTGTATGGGCATAATCGGCTTTGCGTTACTTATAATTATCGTTATAGCATCAGCCCTATTGGGTAGTTGGGTGTTTTTATCTGACCGCAAATCGAAGATTAATATATGGTTTGGTCTTATAGCAATTACGATTGCTTTATGGAATATATTCGCGTACATTGGCTATAATTCAACTGATACTGCACAATCTGTGACATATTTTCGTTTAAACTTTATTGCTGTTTGTTTTTATTTTATAGCTTTCTATGAATTTACTAACTTTTTCCCAGTTAAGTCACGGAGAAATAGCGTATTTATAAATCTGCCTATTGTGGCTACGCTGCTCTATTTTGCCGGGGTTTCTATATATACAGATAAGATAATAAAAGATGTTTATATACCGGCGCCCGGAAAGTTGGTCATGGATATGGGGGAGTACGGGAACTATTTCTACGTGTTTACCATACTACTGACAATTTACATCGTATATGTTTTGTTGAAAGAGAACGCGACGCTCTCAAAAGTGAACCAGGATCAAGTACGCTTATTTTTAGTAGGGACATTCATATATGCTATTTGTAATGCGATTTTTAGTATCGGCACATCTTTTGTTTACACCCAGAACTACAACTATACTCAATTGGGTGACTTTTCAGGTATATTTTTCCTGGGCTTTACGGCATATGCAATAATAAAAAATCATTTGTTCGATGTTAAGTCGGCGATAGTAAGAAGCGTTACGTATGCGCTAGTATTGTCTGTCTTAGCTTTTATATACTTGTTGGCGGCATCATTAATATCGATTTTATTTAATAAAAGTCTCGCTAGTCCTGAACAAATAGTCATAGGCGTGTCGACCGGCCTCATATTGGCTTTTGCTTTTCAACCTATCAGGATGTTCTTCGACAAAGTTACCAATCGTGTTTTCTATAAAGACAGGTATAGCCGCGAGGATTTTTATGCCCAGATCAGCGAGACGCTTAATGACGCAACGGATCTTCGCAGTTTGCTAGAACAGGTATCCAACGAAATTGGCGACACGCTAAAAAGCGAGCAAACTTTCTTCTTTATCAATACCAGCGATGGGCATTATGTTACTGCCGGCACGCCTAACCATCGGGATTTGCCAAAGTTGGACGCCGTAAAGATAGGCGAGTATTGCAACACCAACAGTAACGCTATCGTGGCGTCGTCGCTCGAGCCCGATAATGCAATTCGTAGGTTAATGTTGAGTCATCGAATCGAGATTATTTTGCCACTGATAAAATCAGATGCTATTATTGGCTATTTGTGTTTGGGCGAGCACCAAGTCAGCCGATACACCGAGCGTGACGTTCGGGTAATCAACGCCATTGCCGACGAGTTGGTGATTGCGGTTCAGCATGCTTTGGCGGTTCAAGAAATTCGCGAACTCAACGCAACCCTGCAACAGCGCATCGACAATGCTACCCGCGAGTTGCGCGCCAGCAACCAAGTCTTGCGCCAATTGGACAAGGACAAAGACGAATTTGTGAGCATGGCTAGCCACCAGTTGCGCACCCCGTTGACCAGTATCAAGGGGTATATCAGCATGATACTAGACGGCGATGCTGGCGAAATATCGGACATGCAAAAGCAATTCTTGGACAAAGTTTCGATTAGTAGCGAGCGAATGGTGCGATTGATCGATGACTTTTTGAACGTGTCGCGTATCCAAACCGGCAAGTTTATCATCGATAAGCACCCAGTTGATTTGATCAAGGTGGTGGCGCAAGAAATTGACGGTTTGCGTCAAAACGCTACGGCGCACAGTTTGACGCTAGAATATAATCCACCGGCCAGTTTGCCTTTAATCGATATCGACGAGGGCAAGGTTCGTCAGGTGATTATGAATTTCATTGATAACGCCATTTATTACTCGCACGAGAATACGGCGGTCACTGTTAGTTTGGTAAGGCTTGGCAATACCGTGTCGTTTGCGGTCAAGGATACTGGTATTGGTGTGCCGGTTAACGAGCGGGCCGACTTGTTTACCAAGTTTTATCGCGCCAGCAATGCGCGCAAACAGCGCCCCGACGGTACTGGCGTGGGATTGTATCTGGCCAAAAAGATTATTGATGCCCACGGCGGCAAGGTAATGTTTGAATCCAGCGAGGGCCAGGGCAGTACATTTGGATTCAGTCTGCCGCTACCCGTCGAACCACCAGCCGCCTAAACCACAAAAAACCACCCCGCTGGTTGTCGCGGGGTGGTTGGTCTGAATCGCTTCAGAAGTTAAGAGCGGTCAGACTCTGGGTTAACGGCGATTTAAAAGCTCGCGTCGGCTTGAACGGTAATAACCAATGCTCGCAACCAAGGTGCCAATTCCGATTAGGTTCATGACATCCTCGGCTGGTCCAGTGTGAGGAAGCTCGGTTGGCGCACAACGCTTGTCACCAACTGGTATGCCGGGTTTACACTCTTTTGGAGTTTCACAGCGGCTATCGCCGACTGGAATACCTGGTTTACATTCGTTTGGTTGGCAGGTCTTTGTAACAGTAACTGTTGCGGTGTCTTGTTTTGTGCCAATTGAGGTTGTAATCTTACCGATATTCGTAAGAGTATTTACGCCACAAATTGTCAAATCTTTATTATCCGCGATTTTAGCCGTGAATCTAACATATGCATCACCGCCAGGTATATACCCACCAATGTTTACGCCGCTAGTCGTTAATACGTCCGGCAAAGTGTGCTTTCCTAGGGAGTCGTAAAGTAATGCAGATCCATCGACATATGTCATGCCGCTCGGAAGAACATCCGAAGCGTACACATTTGTCAATTGAGTACCGCCGTTATTGTTAAAGTATATTTGAAAATCAACTTTACTTCCAGGTTGTACGTTTACGGTCTCTTTGAAGGTCTTATCATCGATGCCATTGATTCGAACTGTCTTTTGAACATCGAAGCTTGGTTCGATTGCTTTAACCTTGAATACTAGGTAGCCGGCGTATTGGAAACATCCAGGTATATTGCCGTTCATTGACGAGTATCCAAGTAGTGATCCGGTGCTTGTTACGGTATCGGCAATTGGAGTACCGGCAGTAAATACATTGTTAGTGTAGCTTGCTGATCCAGGAACGTATTCGATTTTAAAGTCGTTTGTATCGGTGAATACCGCCTGGTCCCATACTGATGATGGGGTGGCGTTGCTTGAAGATAGGTAACCATCAATTTGTATTCGGTTTGCAGAGTACGTAGGAACATTAAACCTTGCCGTAACGTCTTTTGCTACCAAGTTAAGATTAGATGCTGCGTTATTGTGAACGTACATACGGACAAGATATTCTTTCCCGTTTTGTACCTGTAACTCGTCCGACCAGCTGCTGAGTCCTGGAACAGATGCATCTTTGATGGTGACAAAGTTTCTTTCATCGCCATAGTCAGGGTTATTGGTGATAGAATCGAACGTTACGTGATCGGCAGGATGCTCGATTGTGTAGGTAGGTCGGTCGGGTCCCCATGCAAAAAGGTTTGCGGGTATTATGATTGCAGCTGCTAATATCAGAACAAGGAGGCTGGCTTTTTTTGGAATTCGTTTGATGAATGTGGTGATTTTGTTCATATATATCCTTTCTTAAGTATTCAATTAAACTTTATTCAGTAGGAACGCTTGTCTTGCCTTTATTCTGATTCTCAATAGCGCCCTTGGCGGCGGCTGCTTTTTCTGCGGCTGCCTTTGCTTCGGCGGATCTTTGCGCGGCAGCTGCTTCAGCGGCTTGTTGCGCGGCGGCGGCATCGGCTACTCGCTTTGCCTCAGCAATAGCTGCATCCCTGGCCTTTTTATCAGCCTCGGCGGCCCTTGCGGCGGCAGCCGCTTCGGGATTATCCTGTTGCCCGTTAGCTACGATATTACCGTCAGCATTTGATGTAGTATGCTTGTTAATATCTTTAAGCACGAGGCTTACTTCAGGATTTCTTGAAGGAGATTGTGAAATATTTTTTTGTTCAAGAGGGTTACAGCCATGAATACACCTGTCGGTATGGTGATTATGGTCTTCGTGTTCTTTGACGGCTGTAGTTTTTTGAGCTGCTCCAATCATTGGATTAAGACAATTAGGGTCGATGTACATTGTTTCGATTACCTTACCGGTAGCGGGGTCTATAATTAATATCTTAACTGCATATTCTGACTTATTGCCGCTGAAGCCGGATTTGTCTGGTTCTACGAGCTCCCAAGCTCCAGATTTATTATTTCTTATCCATAGGCTTTTTAGGTCATTAGTATTCATATCAGATATATTAACCAAACTGATCTCTGCGCGATTAGGATTGTTTAGAATATCACTAATGTTATTTTTGGTTTCAATGCCTAGTTCCGTTGCGCATCCATTGACAACAAGTGATTCGGGCGATGCATTATACAGGTCCTTGGCTATCTTTAAGTCTTCAGGGTTAGGATTATTCTGGCTTATATAGGCATGGTTGATTTCTCTTGAAAGTAACAGGAGGTTAACTCCATCGCGAGATATAGTATCATTCAACCAGTCGTTAACTAATTTTTTAGGATCATCATTCTTATGGAATTCCTTGCCGCCATGTTGAAAGTCGCCATTTGTGTGGTCAAGGCCTGGAATATTGAAAGAAGACTTGTTGCCGGTATTTTCTTGGCAGATTTGATCTGGGGTTGGGGTTATGTTGTGCACCTCTTCTTGAGCGGTCGGATTGTTGATGGTTAGGTGATTGTTTCGAGAATTCATCCACTTGTAGCCACCATAAACACCACCTGCGATTAATACTAAGGCTAAGCCACCCATAACACGTCGGCGGGTTATGCCATTGTATATCTCGGACATTTTCTCGCTAGCTGCTTCTTTGGCGCTACGTGCGGTATTGATTGTTGCATTTAAAGCATTGCCGGATTTATCGGCGATATAAGCGGCCGATGTTTTGAGTGATTCTTTAGTCGATTGATAGGCAATAATACCAATCTGTGCAAGATGGTGTTTTATGCCTTCGTTGCTATTTTCGGCATTACCTTTTTGCTCTATTGTACTCTGGGGCTGTTGGGGCACAGCTGTACCGTCAACGTTATTCTT
>CAIOSL010000061.1 GCA_903861015.1 uncultured bacterium | reverse complement strand
TATAGCCTTTATTCTTTAGTATCTCTATTTCGCTCCGCTCCGCGGAGCTCAAACTAACATACCTTTTCGCTCGTTGCATGTATCTATTTTAGCTAATGGAGTTCTTAGTGAGTGTCCTAATATATTCCGTACTTTGTGGTGTGAGCGATGGGCCGCTAAATCAAAAACAACTAGCCAGCCGTGCAAAAACCGACAACATGATGACCTCTCAGGTGGTTCGCAAACTCGAGTCAAAGGGTTTGGTTGAGCGCAAAGTTAATTCTGATGACAGTCGGTCGATAATGGTCCGTCCGACTAGACGGGGGGTTGAACTGGCCAATCTAGCCGTAGTTGCGGTTGAACAAGTCGACAAAGATTTCTTTGGTCAACTTGCCTACCAACATGATTTTATTAAAAATCTTAAATTTTTGGCGGATATGGATTCGATCACTGATAAATAATTTATTGTTTCATAATGAAAATAATATCTAGGTTTATCTCAAAAACGGTATATAATTAAGCTATATTATGGCTTTTTTGGGGGGCATGTGAAAAAAAGAGGCAAGTTTAAGCTCAAGACCAGGTGGTGTGGGGTCAAGAGATTAAAATTGCCAAAGTTTTTATGGATACGTCAGATTGTCGGCAAGATACAAATCCATCCAAAGCTAAAATTCTTTATATTTCATCGTAAAAGATACTGGTTGTCGGTTGTGATATTGATTGTACTAGCGACGTCGGCTTGGTATTTGTCGCAGTCGTGGCTGGTTAGAGCCTCGTTTTTGAGTATCGAGACTTACCCGAAGGCATCGGTGATGGGCGTTAACGTTGGTGGGTTAAGTGTTGGCCAGCTGAACGACAAACTTGCCAAATTAAAGTCAGACCTGGAAACCAAGCCGATTACATTTGTTAATGGCAAAGATCAGTGGGCGTTTAGTTCGGCGGATTTAGGGGTGAGTTTTGATGTTAACTCAACCAGCCAGGCGGTTCTACGCCTGAATAGTCTTAATCTAATCGATCGGTACAAGTTGTTAATTGGTGGTGGCGATTCGGTAATCGAGCCAGCAATTTCGATTGATAATGACAAATGTCTTAAATCAATGACGTCGATAACCATCGCCCCGACCGATCCCAAAGATGCCTATTTGTTGTTTGATCAAGAATCCAAGATCGCGCCCGACCAGCCAGGCGCCAAGTTTAATCCTGGTTTGACTTGCAATGATTTGCCGAAAACGATTAGGACTGACGCATCGACCATTAACGTTTCGTTTGATGTGATACCGGCCAACATAACCAAAGCTGATCTGGAGCAAAAACTGCCCGCTGTTCAGGCACTGATCGGCCAGCCGCTATCGTTAACGAATGGCGCATACAACAAAACATTGGCACCAGATCAATTGCTGGCGATGTTGACGATCTCGAAAAGTGATGCGGGTGTGCAGGTTAATTGGTCGCCGGCCAAGCTGGACGAGCTGGCTAATAATATCGCCACGGATGTTAATACCTATAACAGCGCACCAGCACTGGGGGCGTGCCAGTATGTGATTAGTTCGGGCGGTAATTGGTCGGATAAGGACGCGACCAAAAAGATTATTACAGATCTGGGCGACGGCAAACCGCGATCCTACAGCTTGCCGGTGGCTTATCACGGGTCGGCCGTTGGTACGCGCAAACCGGTGGCTCCGGGCAACAAAACGATCTATTTAACCTATGACGACGGTATGACTTATGCCGATACGATTATGAATTACGCTGCCTGTTATGGCGTTAAGGTGACGTTTTTTGAGATTGGCGAAAGGGCGGCTGGTAGTGATGCGCCGGCACTGCGTCGGGCGATTGCCGAAGGTCACGCCGTTCAGTCGCATGCACATTACCATGCGGCCTACGACTATGGCACGCGAAGTTATGATTGGCAATATAACGACATCAGCCAATCGATTACCGACATCATGAGTATAACCGGCGTTAGGCCAACCTATTTTCGGCCACCTGGCGGTAACCACAGTGCCAATACCGCCAGTGCCGCTGCGGCTAATAATATTCGTATGATTTTGTGGGATGATTCGTCGCGTGATGCGACGGTCGGTGGGATTAGTTCGGCAGAAACCTGTGCCAATGTCCTGGCGGGGGCGTATAACGGCGCCAGTGTCCTGATGCATTCCACCCATTATTCAACGGCCGAGGCGATGCCTTGTATTGTTGAGGGTTTGGCGGCGCGGGGTTACGACATGCAAGCCTTGCGTTAAACCCGTCGGTTTTTATATACCGACCATTCTCCAAAGAGTCGATTGATTAGACGAGAAGTAACGGCCGCTAGATGTTGGCAATTCGATTAAAATAGCTGGGGTGCCGTATTGTTCACCGGCCCATTGCTCGTATTCCCCGGTGATAGAGTAACCCATGACTTCTTCGGCGTGTCCGATCATGCTGGTGTAGCCAACGCTGGCGGCATAGATGTTGGCAATATCGACTGAATCACCGTATTGGTTGGCGCCCAGCAAGCTGCCTTGGGCGTGAAACGATACCTCCAATCTGGGTTGCAGGCTGGTGGTTAGGGCGGCCAGGGCCTGGGTTTCAGGTTCGGACATTGGTGCGGTGCCTCCGCCGTTAATTATAGTCCCGCTGCCGGTGTCGATATTAGCCTGCCAGTCGGCTGACGCAAAATTGCGGTCCAAATTGACATTGTTGGCGTTATAGCGCGAGCCGTGGGCGAATCCGTCGGGATTAACGTTTGGTACTACGACCACCCTGCGATCGGCTGGTATTTTGTAGGCGTAACTGTCCAGGTATGACACCCAGTCCTGCATTATGTATTCGCCACTGTATTCGTTGCCGTGGATGCCACCCGTAAAGAGTACGGTCGTGGGGCCACTGCCGTAATAGTAAGCAATGATTGGTCGGCCCTGAACCGAATAACCGATCACACTGCTGCTACGGCAGCTGGTTCGGGATGAATACGACCAGCTTTGAGTAGACCGAACGTCATATTTGCTGGCCAGGCCGCTGTTTATCGTGATCGAAAACGGGCTACATGATGCCAATCCGTGCAAACGAAGAGTGATTTGGTTGTCGGTTCGGCCTATGGTAGCGTTGCCGCCCGCAAAGCTGACCAGACCTGACAGATCTTGGGTTTGAGAGATCGATTGATCGAAAGTTATTATGACTAGGGCGTTGGGGTCGATACCGGCAGAGCCGATGTTGATGTCGGTAACTTTTGGCCCGCCAGAGGTCTGGAAGTTGACGATGTAGCCACTGTCCAAAAAACTGCCGTCTTGGCCTGCGGCAGTACTTAGGGTTAATCGATACTTTGAGGCTCGCTTTAGATTACTGGCGACGGATAGCTCGATTGTCGAACCATTTATCTTGCTGCTGGTATAAACTTTGGTTAATTGATCGTCATCGACGTTTGCTAAAGAAATATCCGCCGAGCCTATCGCTTTGTTCATCGTTAGGGTAAAAGTTGTTGGCAAAGAATATATGATCTGGTCACTAGTGACCGATGACGAACTGACGGCGACTGCTGTTAATATATTTAGGCTGCCTTCGACCTCGCTTGACACCTCGCTGTCACTGAACACCCGCACCAATGTGTATTGGTAAGCTGTTCCTTGTTTGAGGTCAAGCGGGTCGGGGTTGCAACTGATCGCAACGGACACCACGTCGCATTGACTTGATTTGTCGCCGATTTTTAGTCGATAAGTAAAAGTGTTATCGGACTGGTCAAGTGCGAACTCGATCGACTGGTGAAGGGCTAGGGGTTTATCAAAACTTGGGCTGACCTTTGGTTTTTGGCCAACACTAACGACCTAATTATGACGGAATACTGGCGATCCAAAAGGCGAGTAGTTGATTTGTATGGATTCGCTTTGGGGTGGGCTGGTTGGTGTGATGCAGATATGGCTAGAAAACAGATATAAATCCCCTATCTTTACCCCACCTGTGGCCTGTATTTTGAAATCCGAGCTTCCTGATTGCTCGTAAATATTTGGCAGCAAGGTTATGGTGCTAGAGCAGTATTGGTTTTGCGAGTAAGAGAAGGCGAGGGTTCTGGGGACAATAAAGGCGACGGTATAAGATACGGATATGATTACAACCAGCAAAACAGCCCAAGCCTGCCAGGGTATTTTTGATAAGAATAATCGAGCAGCCAACAGTGGCTTATTCGATCGAGTCCTTTCTCGCGCCCGCTTAAGCATTAGTAGTATTATAGTATTAATTGGAGTAATAATATAGTTAATACAGTTGTGATCTGTCGATAACAATTAAATTAAATCGACAAGACGACTTTTTAAAAGGAGGGCGCTATACCCGTAGGGTGTATATTTACAAAAAAACGTTCTACGGGTATAATTACATTATGAAAATATATCTATCTAATCAGGGTAACTTACGTAATTTTCGTGGTTTCGTAGAGTCTCTAGATCTTTCTAACCCTGATTTTTTAAGTATCTCTACGCATGACAAATGGGTTACTGTCCATCCGGCGAATCTCGTTTTGACGGCGGCACTTGCTATGCAAATCGGTAAAGATAACGTAGAGATTGTAGGTAATGTGCCAGATACAGGTATATATCTGGACAGGATGGGCTTGTACGATCTTACCAAGACGCCATCGCCTTTTGCATACAACAAGAAGGAAGAGGCCGGTAGGTTTGTTCCTATAAAAGTTATTAAGACGGCTGACGACCAGTCACGTTTTATAACTGATATCATCCCGCTTCTTCATTTGTCGGAAGAGAATACTACTGTTATTAAATATGTTATAGGCGAGTTAGTCCGTAATGTATTAGAACACTCTTTTTCTAAAGATGGTGCTGTTGTTGCAGCGCAATACTATAAAAAAACTAATCGCGTCAGCATAGGTATATGCGATACGGGTATCGGCGTATGGAGAAGTATGCAAACCTACTGGCATCCAAAAACCGACATCGAAGCTTTACGACTTGCTTTGACACCTGGCATTACGGGAACAACCCGGAAAGAAGGCGGCACTTCTGAGAATGCTGGAGCTGGGCTGTTTTTCATTAAATCTATCGCAAAGATTACGCGTAACTACTTTGCAATTTACAGTGGCCATGCCGAGTATACGCTACTTAAACATGACAAGCGATTAAAGGGGATGCCGAGATTGTACGCTGATCCCAACCGGGATCCACATAATAGTACCGATAATGCACCAATCTTTAATGGTACATTGGTTGCGGTCGATATATCACTTGATGAAACAACCGAATTTAACGACTTACTTTCAAGTATTGGCAACGTCTATGACAAGGCAATAAGAGAACGTAAGAAGGGTAAATACAGAGAGCCGAGGTTTGTATGAAGAAAACAATATTGATGCGAAAACTAATTGGTGAATTTGCTGAGAATAAAGATATAGCTAAGAAGGTCCGCATAGAACAAGTTATGCCAGAGTTGTCCAAGGGTAACGAAATTATTTTAGATTTTAATGGCGTTAATGGTGCAACTCAATCATTTATACATGCACTTGTGAGTGACCCGATTCGAGAGTTTAGAGGAATAGCTTTTGATAATCTGGCCTATAAAAATGCAAATGATAATATCCGCGAGATCATCTCAATCGTCTATAGATACATGCAAGAAAGCCTAGAAGATGACGATAACGATAGTGATTTAAAAGCCTTGTAGGATCGCCTCTAGAGATCATAAAAAGCTAATATCTGATTAGATATTGTTGCCGCCTTGCAATCAGGAGTACAATTAAGACAGCTAATTATCGAGGAGTCATATGGACCTGAGACGGTATATTCTTGATTTGAATCATGCGCGCAGTGACGAATTTTGTTCGCCAAAGGCGCAAGACCAATTGCATTATTACAAAAAACATCATCCAACCCATATATTGGCGTTTAAGTGCATGGATGGGCGAATCAATTTGCCGCTTTTGACGGGGTTACCCGACGGTGTTTTTCAGCCATTTCGCAACATTGGCGGCAAATTTGACCTGGGTGCGCCGCTGTTAAACGACATCGTGGTGCGAGCCAGGCGCGATGCGGTATCGGCCGGCAGTCGGATGTTGGCGCTTTGCACTTATCATTTTTCGGCTGGCGATAATCACCGTGGTTGCGCGGGTCATAATTACAACACGACGATGGCCATGGATGGAGCGATGAAATTAAAAAAGCAATTTGAGGCGATGTTTGGCGAACAAAACGATGTTGTTGCGGCAATCGTTATTGGTATCGAGACCGACGAAGATGCTTTGATATTTCATGGCAGCGAAGATACGGTTATGCGAATATCCGATTCGCTTGACGATGACGAAGAAGCGATCTTGGCCGGGCTGCGCCAACTTTACCCATGGATGCGTCGAGATATGCTGGACGATTTGTTGCCAATTGCACTGGGCAATCGCGACCACGTGGCGGCGATTCGTTGCCAAAAACGACCAGTGGCCGAACTGGTCCACGGCGAGAATATTATTGCCGTCGGACGGGCATTTGGTTGGATGCACCTACCCAACAAAGCCTTGATTATTGGCCCCTATGATTATGACTGGGGTGCGGCGGTGCGCGTGGCCGGCGGTATAGTCGCCGAGAATCTGGATCAGGGGTGTGTTAACCGCCAGGACGGGGCGCTGTTGTTGGTGTTGACGCCGTTTTTGCATAATTCGGAGCGTGATGCGGCTGCCGAGAAATCACGTTATATTGCGCGGGTGTCGCAGGCGGTTTTGGCACAAGCCTACCCAGACATGACGCTGCATACGCTGGTTGGTGTTACCGACATGCACACCATGCGCATTCACGAGATACAATTATAAAAATAGAGGAGATAGTATGACAAAAATAACAATTTATAGCACCAGAACCTGTGGATATTGCAAAGCGTTAAAATCGTATTTGAGCGAGCGAAATATTGAATATGAAGAAAAGATGGCCGATCAAAGCCAAGAATTGGCGGCCGAACTGTACCGATTGAGTGGTCAATTGGGCGTGCCATTTACGATCATCACCAAAGATGACGGTGGTGAGGAAAAAGTCTTGGGCTTTGACAGGCCAAAGATCAATGACATTTTGGGCATTAATTAGGCTCAGCCATACGCCACACTTGTGACTAGGTGATATAATATATTCAAGTCGTTAATTCGACCCCGACCTAAACCGGTAAAACGGCATGGTCAAATAATCCATATACAACAAACAGCTCGTCGTCAGAGCACTGTTGTATATGGTCATAACTGGAAACGGTTATGGGTGGCCCCTCGGGGTTACCACTGGCGGCGAGCTTTTTTGTATGCCGCCAAAACCTAAACAGGGGTATGGCATGATCAGTTACTTGTCAGTAATTTATATTATCGAATTAATCATATTAACCCAGGTTAATATTGACCAAAAAGACAGCCCAGTTATTACCATATCGGCAATTTTTTTGGGTTGTTTTTGTACATATATGGAGTGCGGATTGTCGCCGCTGTTGGTTGTGCCAACGTTTATAGCGACCCTGGTCAGCAGTTTGATAGCTGTTTGTTATGACCGATTACGATATTAATGTGTTAATATGGCAATGATTATAGTAGTGTCAATGATTAACCATAAAAAGTTGGTAATGATCATCGGCTTGATCTTGTGCGCCAAACTGTAGACGAAGAAAAGGGCTGTAAACCCCATAAAGCACAGCCATGACCAAACTGACACGCCGGCGGTGTTGCCATTAAGGACTTCAAACAGCTGGGGCAGCCCACTGGCGGGGTGCAAAAATGCAGCCACCATGGCGATTTTGTCGATTAATAAGGGATTGTCGTGGCGGTCAAATACGGTTTTTGGTTTAGTCATTGTTATCTTATTGTATGGTTTTGTGACGGATTATTCTAGTTTATTGATACACTAGAGAAAAGAATACAATTTAATGGAGGTGTTTTATGAGTGAAACTTATCGTCCAAGAATTGCAGTTTTGGCGTCGGGTGGTGGCACGACGGTCGAGGCGTTTATTCACGCTACTCAAAATAATGTTAATGCCGAGGTTGGGCTGGTGGTTTGCAACAACCCACCAGATAAAGTCGGGGTTTATGACCGGATTAAACGCTTGAATGATCAGTATGGTTTGGACATTAAAACCGCCTATATTAACGGCAAAATGTACCCAGGCGGCAACCAGGGTCGCGGGCAGACACTGGAAGAATCGCAGGCGATTTGTGATCTGATAGCAAGTGGCGGTTACGACCACGTGGCGCTGATGGGGTATATGAAAGAGGTCCGCGGCGCGTTGATTGATGAATATGGTTGGCATCCCGACTTTAAATCGATTTCGACGGGACTGAGCGGGTTGACGCGGTGCATCAAGGCGTGGAAACTCACCTG